>JARUKZ010000011.1 GCA_029688955.1 Chitinispirillales bacterium ANBcel5
TTTTGATAAGGTAAACCACGACTGGCTGATTACATTTATGCGACAGCGGGTAGGCGATATGCGAATATTGCGTATGGTCCAACGGATGTTAAAGTCCGGTATCATGGAAGAGGGGCTGACTAAAGTTACTAAAGAAGGTACACCGCAGGGTTCGATTCTTTCTCCGCTGTTGAGTAATATATACCTGCATTATGTTCTGGATCTGTGGTTCAGACTTCAAGTACGGAAAACATGCAGAGGTGAAGCATACTACTTTAGGTTTGCGGATGACTTTATTGCATGTTTCCAATACAAAAGCGATGCGGAAAAGTTTCGTCAGGAACTGGAAAGAAGACTGGAGAAATTCGGTCTTCAAATAGCCGAAGACAAAACACGATGTATCGAATTTGGCAGGTTTGCACGAGACAATGCTAACGGGAAAGGAAAGAAACCCGAAGAGTTTACTTTTCTTGGGTTTACCTTTTACTGCGGAAAAACCAGACATGGCAAATTCAAAGTAAAACGGAAAACCGCACGAAAGAAACTTATACTCTCATTGAAAAAGTTCACTGAATGGGTTGAGGACGAATACTGGCGCAAGCCTAAGATAAAACTTATCAAAGAGGCAAAACGCATAGTACAGGGGCATATAAACTATTATGGTATAACAGACAATTCACATAGTTGCAGTGTATATGTATCCCAAGTTGAACGCAAACTGCTGAAATGGCTTAACCGCAAGAGCCAAAGAAAAGCATATGTGTGGCAAGGGTATAAAGATGTATTGAAACATGTTCGCTGGCCGAAAGTGAAAATCCGAGTTAATTTAGATCCGTTTGGTACAATAGCGGCGACTTTTTGAATGACGATACGAGGAGCCGTGTGTGGGAAATCCGCTTGTACGGTTCTGAGAGGGGTTAGGCAGGTAACTGCCTTTCCTACTCGACCAAAGGGCGCAGAGGTAAACGCTTCGCGTTTAGAAATTCCGCAATTCATTCAGTTGTGATCAAGACATTATCCAGGGTAATTGCGGAGCGATTACCCTTAACCCTAGTTCATTTTATCCTATTTTGGATAAGAGTGATTAAATGTTTTTGTAAAAGTGCACTTTCATAGTAAACTTATTTTTACCGTACCACTCCAAACCTCTCTCTGAACCGCACGCTTTCTCCCTGTTGGGTAGTGAAAACGGCTATTACCATGTATGATCCGGGGGCTAATGGCTTTCCGTTTCTGCCCACAAGGTTGTAGGTAAGTGAGCTTGTCCACTCCGCAAGGGGTAGTTCGCTGTTGTAGCGCCGGGCTTTGGTCTCTTTAACCAGATTACCGGATGCATCGTAGATAGAAAACGCGGCGCTTGTGTAGTTAAGTCTGCGGGTGTAAAAAGAGATGCTTTCGCTACGGTTTACGGGGTTGGGAGCAACCGCAAACTCTGGTTTGGTAACAGCTGGCGTTTGGGGATTAAGTGTTGATGCGATGAAATTTTCATTGGCAGGAAACGATCCTGGTTTTCTGGTGACACTGGTGTATCTGGCAATTCTTAGCCTTGCTCCATCGGTGGCTCCGGTGGTCTCCAATGTTGCTCTGAGGGTGAGGAATTCATTTATAGTACCATTGGTAACTTCAGCAGTGAAGTGTGCCGCTCCGGTGTGATCAGTAACAGTATTCGCAGGGCCGCTTATATCACCGATTTCGGGATTAAGGCTCTCGATTGTAACCGGTGCTTCAACGTTAACAGGGTTTGAAAATTTATCAAATACTCTGAGACGTAGCTCATAGGGGTAAACAGCGCAGATTAATGTAGTATCATCGGAAACGCTGGTTGATGGTGGATTTTCAAACACCACATTATCGGGATCTCCGGGTTCTACCACCACCTTGTTAGTACCGAAAATGGGTATCAGTCTGTACTCGTCCATCCAGGCGGCTGTAGCCGAAATATATTCTGAACCACCAGGTGGGACTGTGGTAAACACCACCTCTTGTTGAGTCTCAATTTCAATGTCTGAAATTATAAGCATATCCTTTGGTTCTTCCCCATCATCAGGCCATCGGTAAAGGTTATGGCCGGAATTAAGAGAGACAGCAATATCGGTAAGAGTTTTTGAAAATTCTATCCCACCTGGTCCTATTGGCGCAAGCTTCAACACATACCGCTCACCAGCAAAGGCTGTATCTACTGCATCACCATCAAAATCATTTAATATTTGAACATCAAAACTATACACTTCTCTATAGGGAAATGTTGTTACATCAGTGGTCACAATCTGACCATCAGGACCTTCACCCTCGATAATCATTTCTAAGAAAGTATATGCACCTTCACTCTGTACAGGGATAGTTAAAACAGGGAATGTTAGGGAATTAATACCACTTTCTAGCGGTGTTGAAGGAGGGTTTATATCTATAATATCTGCTGTCTCTATTACCGGTGCATTACTTCCAAATGAATCTTCATCAAGATTCACATCTTTTAACAATCTAAGATGTCTGATTCTGGGGTTACTAAATTCAGGTGGAATATTAAGGTCAAATTGAAGTGTTGCCATACTGTTGTGATCTATTCCAACAGAAGACAAAGGAGTGATTTTTCCGAAAACAGTGTGTAAAGGCCCCGATTGTACTGCTCCTATATCAACGATACTTCCATTATCATTAACAATCCCGGCTTCCGGCCACCCACCTTCTTTAATGATTGAGTCTACCACAGGATGTTCCCAGTCCGGTACGAGAAAATCAGGGTGAGTGGGATCATCGGTATTAAGAAAGTAGTTTTGGATTTCAAGCCAACGGATGTTTGCTGATGCAGGGAAAGCTTGCCCTTCAGGTGCATCAATTAAAGCTCCCGGTGAGATAAATTGGTCTGTGTCTACCGTGACTTTAGAGCTGTCATCACATTGAAATATAAACTGAGCTCCTCTTTGTGGAGTATCCATTCCAGATAGTACATTCACGGAAGTATATACCTCTACATTCTTCCCGGTTGTAACGCAACCAGATGGAGGATCGATAAAACGCTGATCCCTGTCTGGTTCCTGCCACTGTGAGGCATAGATGCTGTGTTTCATTCGGCTTGGAAAGAGAGGGTTCATGATTACCTGAGGGTTTCTAAAGGCTCCGTTATATCCCTGGTCCCACAGGTGCTTGGGTCTGCTGTATATATTGTTAAAGATCAGATGCTGTGTGCCTGAGCGCCGCAGTCCTGCAAAAATCGTATAGTTATTATGAAAAGTATTGTTGTAAACTGCAAGAGGAGAACGGTTGTGATCTCTGGTTACAATAGCCCCTCCGGTTTGGTTTTCGCCACCGGGAAGTGTTACCACGTGAGTGGCAAAATCTATACTTTGATGATAGTTGTTATAAATGAGATTAAACCGTATCGTTGATCCAAAATCCCACATCGATTCGGTAAATATACCCCAGGAATTACCATGTATGCGGTTTTGTTCAATCAGATGATTTCCGCATATTCCAAAAGTCTGTCTTGGTATAATTGTTTCTGGTTCGACTGGAGGTATTCTGGGATAATATTTTACAAATGCTCCATACTTGTTACCATCATTTATGTAAATTCCAAAGTAGGCGTTTTTGAATTCTGAATTACGAACCACCGTGTTACCTGACTTCCAAAGGCAAAGCGCTGCATTCCCATGAAACAGGGGTGTATCTGATTCCCAGACATCTGAGTATGCAAAAGGCATAGCACCGCCACCGTCCACAATTATTCCATCAATGGTGACATTTCTGGCCCTGAGCACACGAAGAGCCCCGTTTCGATCATAGTTTATCATAGCGGTATCCTGTGCTTCTGTGCTGTTCATTGGATGAACGTTTTCGGTATCCTGCCACAGTATAACCGGTCTGTTTGAGGAGGTGGGGTTGGAAGAGGTAAGGGTCAGCCCGTGATGGGTACTGTCTATTGTTACCTGTTCTTCATATACCTCATTATCTAAGATTTCTATAACGTGGCCTGGTCCTGCAGCCTCTAAGGCAGCAGAGATAGTAGTAAACATTCCCTCGCCACCCTGAGCCACAGTTAACCTTGTTTGAGCATAGGCGAAGCACACTGTTAGTAGTAGCATCAGGATAAAAGCCTTTATGAGTGTCATTTAACCTGCTCCTTTATATGATGGGGTAAAAGTGCACTTTTATATTTTCAACTTATTTTACCGTACCACTCCAAACGTCTCTCTGAACCGCACGCTTTCTCCCTGTTCGGTAGTGAAAACGGCTATTACCATGTATGATCCGGGGGCTAATGGTCTTCCGTTTCTGCCCACAAGATCGTAGGTAAGTGAGCTTGTCCACTCCGCAAGGGGAAGTTCGTTGTTGTAGCGCCGGGCTTTGGTCTCTTTAACCAGATTACCGGATGCATCGTAGATAGAAAACGCGGCGCTTGTGTAGTTAAGCCTGCGGGTGTAAAAAGAGATGCTTTCGTTGCGGTTAACGGGGTTTGGGGCAACCGCAAACTCTGGTTTGGTAACAGCTGGCGTTTGGGGATTAAGAGGTGATGCGATGAAATTTTCGGCTGGGGGAAACGATCCGGGTTTTCTGGTGACACTGGTGTATCTGCCAATTCTTAATCGTCCTTCATCGGTGGCTCCGTTAGCTTCCAATGTTGCCCTCAGTGTGAAAATATCATTCATAGTGCCATTGGTAACTTCAGCGTTGAAAAATGCCGCACCGGTGGGGTCAGTAGTAGTCGTTACAGGGCCACTTATATCCCCGATTTCGGGGTCAAGGCTCTCGATTGTAACCGGTACTTCGACATTCACTGCATTCCCGAATCTATCAAAGACTCTGAGTTGTACCTGCCGTGCAGACCCGGGGTCGATAATTGGTGCCTCATCAGAGATGTTGGTTGATGGTGGGTCTTCAAACACCACATTTTCAGCAGCTCCCGGTACAACCACCACATTGGTAGAGCCGAAAAAAGGTATTAACCTGCCCTCATCCATCCAGACGGCCATTGCCGAGATGTATTCTGAACCACCACGCGGAACTCTGGTAAACACCACCTCTGTTTGAATACTGTCAGTAATTTGTGTGATTTCAAGTGGATCAGTTGGTTCTTCTCCTTCATCAGGCCAACTGTAAAGGGTATTGCCGGAATTAAGCTGGACATTGACATCAGTAAGAGTTTCGGTAAATCCTACCTCACCTGGTCTCATGGGCGCAAGCCTTAAGCCGACCCGCTCACCTGCTATGACTGTATCCAGTACATCTCCATCCATATCAACTATTTTGACATTAAACAGATAATCATTTTGTATGTAGGGCAGAAATCCTACATCAGTGGTCACGGTCTGACCATCAGGACCTTCACCCTCGATAACCATTTCAAAAAAACCGTAAAAACCCATAAAACCCTCTACAGAAACATCTATTGAATTCGCGCCGTTTCTTAATGTTGTCGAAGGCGGGGTTATATCTTCAATGCTTGTAGCTGCTATTACCGGTGCACTATTTCCGAAGGAGTCCACACCGTACTCAACATCCCTGAGAAATCTGAGATATCTTATTCTCGGGTTAGAAAAGTCAGGCGGAATAGCAAGATCAAAAACAAGATTTGCAATATTGTTGTTATTAATAAATACTGAACTTACAGGAGTGATTCTTCCGAAAACAGTGGGTACAGGCGCTGATTGTGCTGCTCCGATATCAACAATACTTCCATTCCCTTTAACCATTCCAGCTTCCGACCATCCTGCATTTTTAACAATTGAGTCTACCAACGGGTGATCCCAGTCAGGCATGAGAAAATTCGGGTGAGTGGGATCATCGGTATTGAGAAATTGGTTCTGAATTTCAAACCAACGGATAGTAGCTGATGCAGGGAACGCTTCCCCTTCCGGGGCATCAATTAAGGCTCCTGGTGCTATGAAATCGTTGGTAACAACTTCGACTTCGGATCCATCATCGCACTCTATCGTAACAACGGCACCTCTTTGAACAGCTCCGCTATCTATTCCTGCCATCAAATGAACCTGGGTATATCCTTCTATTTGTTGCTCACCAGACATACGGCATACTGAGGGGACACTGATAGAGCGTTCATCGAGCACAGGATCACTGGCCTGAGCGGCATAAATACTATGTTTCATCCTGTGGGGATAAAGTGGGTCCATTGTATGCCAGGGGTTAGTGAATTCTCCATTATACCCATCAGCCCACAGGTATTTGGGGCTGCTGTAGATATTATTGAAGACCAGATGCTGTGCACCTGCTCGCCAATGCCCCCCAAAGGTAAGATAGTTGTTATGGAATGTGTTATTGTATATCGCAAGTGGTGAGATGTTATGGTCTTTTGTATTTATGGCACCACCCGGGTTATGTTCACCATCATCGAGACTAAGAACTTCTGAAACAATGTCTGGCGACTGATGATAATTGTCGTATATAAAATTAAACCTTATGGTGGAGCCCAAATCCCATACCGATTCCATATATATACCCCAGGAGTTGCCATGGATGTGGTTGTGCTCAATGAGGTGGTTACCGGTTTGACCAAAATTTTGTCCTGGTATAATGAGGGGAGGTGAGGATGGATTTGGATTGCCAAAGATCCCACCTGCATTTCTGTCATTAACGGCAATGCCATAGAAAGCGTTTCTGACATCAGAATTTCTTATTACCACATTTCCTGATCTCCAAAGACAAATAGCTGCATTTCCGTGAAACAGTGGATGAGTGCTTTCGATATCCTGCCAAACATTATCGTAGCCAAAGGGCATAGCACCACCACCATCCACAATTATTCCGTCTATGGTTACATTTCTGGCCCTGAGCACACGAAGCGCACCGTTTCGATCATAGTTTATTATAGCGGTATCCTGTGCTTCTGTTGCATTTTTGGGATGAACGTTTTCGGTATCCTGCCACATAATTACCGGCCTGCTTGAGGATGTGGGGTTGGAAGAGGTAAGGGTCAGTCCGTTAAGGGTACTATCTATCGTTACCTGTTCTTCGTAGACTGCATTGTCTAAGATTTCTATAACGTAGCCTGGTCCGGCAGCTTCCAAAGCAGAAGAGATAGTAGTAAACATTCCTTCGCCACCCTGAGCTACCGTTAATCTTGTTTGAGCGTACGCGCAGTAACCTGTTAGTAGTATAGTAAGGATAAAAGCTTTTATGAGTGTCATTTAACCTGCTCCTTTCATCTATTAGAGAAGGATAGAACTGTAGAAGAAATGGCTGTAAGCTACTATTTAATATAAAAGTTTTTTCTTCAAAGGGAACTGTTTTGAGTACAAAACTGTCCTCTTTATGAGTACAGTTTGGGGTGGGGTAGTGAGGGGATTCAACACTTTTTCACACTGCAATTGTCACTGTTTTGATTCTTTATATAATTTATGAAAACCAATTTAACCCTAAACCGATTATGAAATTGGATTCAAAAATGAAAGATTATACTACTTACCTTTTGTTCTTTGCTTTGGTGTTAGCAGTACAGATCAGCTATTCACAGGGCTTTAACAGTGGCGCGGCTATCACCTATACGCTCCATAGGGAACAAAACCCTACTGAAGATCAGCTTGATGCTTACGAAAGGATCCAGGAAGCAATGGATTCTGCATTACACTTTTACAATACTTACACCACAATCACTAAAACCCTCACTGTTTACTATAATCCGGATGTAGCCACAGCCGACGCAAACTTCAATAGTACAATCCGTTTTGGAGCAAACAGATCGTATATGGTAGTTGCGACTGCCATGCATGAAATTGCCCATACTGTAGGTGTTGGAACAACAAGGGAGTATCGTGAACTGGTGAGGGATGGTGTTTTCACCGGAAGTTATGCAACTGCTGAGCTTAGGGATATTACAGGAGATCCGGACGCTGTGCTGAATGCAGACAATCAACACTTCTGGCCATATGGATTAAACTACGCCCATGAGGCTCAAACTGAACAGGATCTGATAAACCACTGCAGAATTGTTAATGCGCTATATAAAGACCTCTTCAATGAGGAGTTTCGTGGGAATTACCGGCTCTATTCTACTGTTGCTATGGGGTGTATGGTTCCATCAGAGAGCAGAATCGTAATCGGGAGCTGCAGCGATAGTGCCTCTCTCTTCAGGCTGGTTTCACTGGGGGATTCTGTATATAGAATCGAATTTGGCTCAGGGGTTCTTGACATACCCGGCGAGTCGGCAGAGGCTGGTTTGGGGGTAGGGGTGTGGAGCTGGAATGGCGGAGATCATCAAAGAGTAGTGTTTGAGCACCAGGAGTCGGAAGGCGATCTGTTTCGCCTCCGGATGCTTCACAGCGGACACTACCTGCGCGCCAATGATGATAGTGTAATTCAGGACAGGGCACACATCGAGGCTGAAACTCAGTACTGGATACTAAGCGGTGAAGATTCCCTGCCTTCAACTGCTCTTGGGCGAACTGTGAAGTCTAAAGAAACCGTTGAAATGCGGGGTAATACGCTTTTACTTAACGATGTGTGGAAACTTAATGATCGCCGGGCCGATTTGGTGGTAACTGATTCAAGGGGACGAAGTGTAGTAAACAGGATGGTAAAAAGGGGCTCAGGGATTCACGTAGGCAACTTATCGAACGGTGTGTACATAATTGGGCTAACAGGAGAACGGAAGCAGGTAATCAGGCTTTTGCTGCTGCGATGAAGATGTGATAGCTTGGACGTTGTGTTTTGAGCTATGAGCAGGATGGTCCTTTCGTGTCCTCTGTTAGGAGCTACAGAGGGGACGCTCTATGTACCGGGGAGCGCTTATTATTTCAAACAGCTGGCGGAAGTAGACTTGAGAACCTTTCAATCTATTAAAGGTTTATTTGAAACCCATATTGCAGGGTATGAACTGCCTTAGTTCCCAAATAAACTGAATAGGTAAATGTTCCGAACATTCTATCATAGCCTAATTTGGCTTTTACGGAAAGCCCCGCGAATAGAAATTCGTCATAAGTACTGTAATACCCGGTGCTACTATAATAATCATATCGTTCATGAGGGTTTTCTTTATGATGCTTTTCACCCCAGGCATTCCAGAAACCGATGCTTAATCCTGGGCTTACGCTTATTATGACAGATGAATAATCGAATACAAAACCACGATAATACTGAAAAGCGGCACCACCCAAAAACTCGGAATACTCATCATCTGAAAGAAGGCTCCAATTGAAATTAACGCCATAATAATGATATTTATGACTGAAACCCAAATCCAGTGCCGGTCCATAACTTCTGTTTCCTCTAATCCATGCAGTAGAAAATGATGGCTTTAGGACAAAATATAATGTTCTTGCCGCATTGTAATTTTTACTGACCACCTCGTCCGGACGGACCAGAAACAAATCAGTTGTTGATCTGCCTCTGTACTCTAAATGTATTCTGTACAAACCACTTTGAACAGGTTGTATAAGCTGATCGCCAGTGCTTGCATCGCGATATTTTAATTCAAAAAAAAAATAAAAAAAACATTTATATATCCTCTCCCTTAAACGTCTAATTTAGTGTATGGAAAACGTAAAACTTATAAACGATGCCTGCAGAGGAGACAGATTCGCGCTCTCTTCACTGCTCTATGAGTACCGGGGGTATATTGCAGCACTGGTCTCAAGGTTTGTTGAAGACACCGAGCAGAGAAAAGATATCATCCAGAATGTGTTTCTGAAGGTTGTTAACAGTATTGGCAAATTTAACGGAAACTCTAGGTTCACTACCTGGCTTTTTAAAATAGTTATTAATGAAGTCACTGATTTCAGGCGTAAAAATGCGGTTTCCGGTAGATACCTTGTCTCTCTGCTTGATGAAAACATTGAAAGCTGTTCCACTGATGCACTCGAAAAGATGAGCTGCAAAGAAACACGTGAAAAACTAAACGAGTTGATTCAGGAACTGCCGGTCGATCAGAAAACAGCATTCATTCTCTTCTATTATGAATACTACAAGGGCAAAGATGCTGCTCTGGCAATGAATATCACTGAACAAAACTTTTTTATGAAACTTAAGGCTGCTCGTGACTTTATCCGCAAAAAACTCAAACAGGGAGCTGTCGTATGTTAGAATACGATAAACTGATAGAGAGATTCCTGCGGGCTGAACTAGATGATGTTCAGGTTGAGCAGTTCTATGAGCTGGTCGAAAAAGACCCTCTGTTCAGAACCGAAGTGCAACGGCAGATATCCTTTGAAGCCAACGTTTTGGCTGCAGGCAATTTAGAACAGTTTGAGGGGGACAAAATCGTTGAATTTGAGCTTGGAGAAATCCTCTCACACCTGCAGCAGAGAGATCAAGAGGAGGATGGAAAAGAACTTTTCAATGACCAGGAATGGCAAGAGCTTATAATTAAAGCTGTAGAGCAACAGAAAAAAACGGTTCCGTTTTACAGAAAAAATAGATTTCTGATGGCTGCCTGTCTCACAGCGGCATTTTTATCAGCTTTGACTCTCAGCCGGTATTTCAAGCATGATCAACCAACTTTTGCAGAGGCTCAAAAGAAGAGCCGAACACCCTCCTACAGTGACAATCAACCTGCTGCAAGTAGATCAGATACGACGATTTCAGAGGATACGGTGGTCACATTGGGGAGCTCATCGGTTGCTCTGGTGAATAAAAAAGTGAAAGTGGAAGCTACTAAAGTGACTCCTGAAATAGAGGAGGTAGTGCTAACAGAGGGAAGCGTACTTTTTAATGTAGATAGAAACGACAGCACACAATTTAGGGTAGTTACCCCGCTGGTTACTGTCAATGTTACAGGAACCGTTTTCAGAGTCTCAATCGATGAGTTTGGGACACGGGTAAAAGTACTATCCGGCTCAGTTGAGGTGATACATTCAGATGTTGGAAAACAGCTTGTACTTAAAGCAAATGAAGCAATACTCGCCACGGAAGAATCTATTGATCTGGAGAGCGTGAATCTCTCTTATAGCGAAATTTCGGCAAGAAAACTACTGCAAGATTTCCTTAGCAGATCGGTTCTGGATTTGAATGCAAAAACGGGCCTTGTTCAAAACTATGGTAAGCATGAACAAAACATCGCCAGTGAAGAATCAAAGTTACTTCAAAATGGAATATATCTGCTTGAAAACAATGGAGATACAACACTGGCACTGAAGCGTCTTCTTAATGTCGTAAGTTCAGAAACCGACAACAAGAAACGGGAGCAGGCACTGTTTAGAATCCTAATGCTCAAAAATCCATACAGTTACAGTATCGATGCAGATTCACTGCTTAAAACCTATTTATCTATGTTCGCAGAATCTTCCCGCGCTGATCAGGTTATTTTAAGTCACGCAGATCGTCTTAGGAAGATAAAAAAGGATTATAAAAAGGCGATCGGGTGGTATGAATACATGGCGGCAAATTATTCGCAGAGCAACTTGATTGATGAGGCGATCTACTGGGCTGGGTGGTGCCTTGTGCAGATCAGAATAGACAAAAGTGCCAAAAGTGTTGGAAAAAGAAAGCCGCTCAGTCCGGACGGGCGTTTTAATTGGTAATATAATAACACCTTACACTTTTAATCTGGAGGCAGATTATGAAAAAGGTAATCGCAACAGCTGCAGTTCTTGGCCTCTCTTTGGTCGCTTTTTCAGGAGAGGGTTATAAGTCCGGTGCAATGAGCAGTAAATCAGATTGTATCGTTTTGCCCAGCCGTACCATGACCTTTGGTGATGCAGAGGTTAGCGGGTATGGTAATGATCTATCACCCATTCATATCTCCGGTATGGCAGATCTTGAGAATGGTGAGATTTCACTTAACCGTTCTTTTAAAGATGCACTGAAAACCAATGTGGATCGTGAAATGCTGGAGCGCGCAGTTTATTAATATGGCAGTGGGGGGAGGCAAGAAAAAGGGCTACTGTTTCTCGCCTCCCAGTTATAACGTTTCCAGGAGGGAGGATAAACAACGTACACTCCTTGCGTCCCTGTTAAGGTACTAAATTATTCAACTATAAAACAAACAGGGGCATAAATGTGGCACGACCATATGTGGTGGGGATGGGGAGGTGGTGTCATGATGATTCTTTGGATTGTGTTGCTTGCAGCAATAATCTACTGGATCATAAGAGCTGTTCAAAGAAATATACCCCCTATGGCTTTAAACGGCCCGCGGTAGTAGGCTTGAGAGCCTTTCAATCTACTAAAGGTTTAGTTGAAACCCATATTGCAGGGTATGAACTGCCTTAGATCCCAAACAAAGTGAATAGGTAAATGTTCCTAACATGTTATTATAGCGATGTTTGCTAACAGGCTATCCTAAGAGAAGGATAAACCTTAATCTTAAGGTTACCACTAATAGGGTGCATCGGGTAAGGATTGCAACGAACGGAGAAGATCGGACTTTTTTAGGAACTTATCACTATGGAAAAATCGACTATAATTACTGTTACACTCCTTGTTATCTTTTGGTTTACACATTCTCTTAATGCTGAGGTATACTATGTTGCTGCTTCAGGTGATGATCTGAATGCCGGCACCTCTCCATCAGAGCCCTGGCGTTACTGCCCAGGAATGCCTGAGTGGAGCGGTAGTGGGACTTTGCGGCCCGGGGACACAGTGTATTTTAATAGTGGCGATACCTGGGAGAGCGCACTGCAGCCGGCTGTTCTACAGGTGACCGGAGGTGTGTATTATAACGGTTCACACTGGGGAGACGGAGAACGTGCTACCTTCCGTGCAACAGCCGATCTAAACCGCTCTGTTATTGCTGTATTAAAAGATGATCCGGATATACCCACTACAATGAGTGGCTTTGATGTAGATGCCAATGAGACGGTAACCACTGGCATAGGAATCAATCATCCGCAGATGGAAAATCCTCTTACAGGAGCTGTAAAGAGAATTGAAAACTGCATTGTTCGCAATGTACTATCAAACGCTGCGCAGGGGACCTACAAATATGGCATCGTGGCCAGTAACTATGCTGCGCAGTATCATGTTAAAAATGTGGAGATTTTAGATTGCAAAGTTTACAATATCTCTCGTGGTGCAATTAACCTCTATCCGGGCAATGATGTTCCCCAAAACCGCTTGGAAAATGTCTTGGTAAGAGGGAATGAGGCATGGGCAACGGGTTTGGATGAAAACTACAGAGGTAGTGTGATTGGAGTCAAAAACCATGTGGTCAACGCGGTGGTTGAGTATAATTATATACACAATCCGGTACGGGGAATTGGTCTGGGGATAAGCAACCATCCCGAACCGGGATTTACAGGACCTCAGAATCTTATCGTGCGCCACAATATCATTGCACACAGCAAACATGCGGGTATCTATATTCAGGATGGCGGAGATAAGAGTATAAGCATTTACGGTAATATTGTTCATAATAATGCCTACCATGGATTGATTCTGGCTCAAAATCTGACTGGCGCTCTATCGGTAGAAATTTACAATAACACGTTTATCGATAACTACCCTCAGCAGCAGTGGGGCGAACAGGTACGATTTCTCTGCAGGGAAGCGACTATTTCCAAACTCGAATTCTCAAACAATATCGTGTTCTCTTCATCGATTACCCGTGCTCTTCTGGATGAGCACAACCTCCTTACCTCCCACTCCAACAATCTCTACTACAAAGTACCGGAGGGGACTCTTGTTATGGCAGGAGGGGTAAACTATACCGCTTCAGACATTCGTGAGTGGGAGGCTTCTGCTGTAACCGCAGACCCACAGTTTAAAGATCTTTCAGATCCTCCTCAGGGATTTACAGGAGAATACCAAGCAGATCTGCGACCAAAGGGAGAGGGATTTAATATTACCTACCAATCACCTGCAAGAGACAATGGGGTCGCACTGGAGAGAACATATAGCAGTAGTATAAATTCTGCGGAACGGCCATTTGGCGAGGGCTGGGACATAGGGGCTTTTGAGTACGCTAAACCAGTCTCAGTCATGCGAAGTCCACCTCAATTTCTACAGGAAGATAACGGAGGCAGGCTGCTGAAGAACCTCAATGAAATAAATGATTTTATTAACAGTTATTCAGGTGAAGTACTGGTAGTTGAAATTTATGATATAAGCGGTAGGCTTATTGTGCAGTTTAGCACTAAAAACAATGAGTTTTTTGATGGAATCTTATCCAGAAACAATTACAGTCAATCTCCCGGTAGATTGTATATTGCCAGAATCTACAACAGAAACACGCATATTATGGGGCAATTTATGTTTGCCCCTTAGGGGTGAATAAGAGTTAATTTTTTTTTAGACTAAAACACCTATTGTTGGTAAATCTGACAATAGCTGAGTTTTTGCCCTTAGGGACGCTTCACTTACAAACCACGGCACATTCTTTGCAGCCCTTTAAGCATTAACCAGTGATCTGTAAAACAAATGGAGGCATAAATGTGGCACGACCATATGTGGTGGGGATGGGGAGGTGTTGTTATGATGATTCTTTGGATTGTGTTGCTTGCAGCAATAATCTACTGGATCATAAGAGCTGTTCAAAGAAATAATACCCCCTACGCAGGGCAAGAATCAGCTATGGATATTTTAAAAAAACGCTACGCTCGTGGGGAGATATCAAAACAGGAGTTTGAGGAGCGAAAAAGAGACTTATCAGAGTGAAACTTATTTGATGTCCTGTCTCTATGCTAAGAATAGTACCTTTCGAAACTTACCTCCGGTATCACTGGTATAACCCGCTACACACAACAGCAGGTATAATGACCTGCTGTGTGCTAAGGGGTTTATGAAAGGGTTTTGCAACAGGGATTGCTCACCTTACTCTTTGGAAGCATCGTCAGATAGTACCATCGATAGGAACTTTTCTGGGTTAGCCTCTACCTTATCAATGCAACCCGGGCAACAGACATAAATTTTCTGTCCTTCGATTTCAGTGTACAACTCGGTATTTATTTCACCATTCATTACCGGGCAGTTTTTCTGTTCTACTTCTTTGCTCAGGTTATGCGGCCCCTGTCCCGACTCTTTGAGTTTAGCTGAGTGTTTATGAAAGTTTTCTTTCACTTCTTCTGAACACCCCTGACAGCATAAATAAATGCGTTTACCGTCCTGGTCGACATAAAGATCCTCATTTATTTCACCACCCATTACCGGACAGGTTTTCTGTTCACTGCTGTTGTTTTCGGTAGTCATATGGTGATGTCCACTGTGATCATCAGAATGATGGTTGGCTGAGATACTCAGAGCCAGAATCAATGTGCCAAGAATTGCAGATTTAATGAGTAACATAAGATTTTTCCTCTCTTTTATTTATTTTCACGTCCCCGTTTAGGCCGAATTTTTTTGTAAATAGTTGTTTGTCAGCTAAAACGATCGTGATTTCTAATAGTGTAATAGTAGTGCCTTATAGGTCAAAATAGCTCAAAAGAGCTTGCTTAGGGATTTACTTCCCTGCAAGGCTTTTTACAGCCAAAGAGAGGGTTATCAAAGTAAGAGGACCGGAGAAGATGGAGGAAGTTGAAACTTGGAAAAAAGATTCAGATCTAAATTTTTGTCATTCACTACAGAGATATCTATCCGTTCAAAAGGGAGCATAAAAGCCGTGGTAAGCGTGCCGATCTGTTCGATCATTCTGGTGGGCACTGAATTGTTTTCGGATATCTTCTGTTCCTGTTCACAAGCCAGGCAACTGCTGCAACTTTCACACTGCTCTGCAGTCTCATGGTATACGGTATTTTGAGATGATATACAGCAGGTATGGTGAGGAGTAACACTTTTGCTCACAGGTGCATCATCACAGAAAGAGGATGCAAGCGCATTCACTTGAAAAAGTAATGCAATGGTGCAGAGTAGCGAAAAGACTTTTACTGTATTCATTTTAAAGACAAACATTTAAGCTCTCTGTTAAGTGTACCTGCTTTGGTATTTTTTTTGTTCAGCTTTCATGTACTACGAGTATAGCTTATGGTATATTGAAAAAAAAGTGCATTTCACTTCTTTTTACTCAGAGAAGAAAATGAGGGGTGAATACGCAACCTGCGTCTCAATTCCTTTACTCGCACTTTCTTCCACTTTATGCTACTAACGATAGAATCCCGATACTCTACTCCTACCTGCCGAAAAACTTTTGCAGACCGTTTTTTGGGGTCGGACCAATCGAAATGCCTTTTGCAGGCTCCAATCGGCATTTTAGGTGTCATTTTACCTGTTTTTACCTCCTTAGAGCTCGATGAGTACCCTTTGTATCGCGCTCTAAGAATGAAAGTTTCGACAATTTCAGCTCACATCCGGAAGCATTTCTATTATTTTCTTCTTTTCCGCATACATTACAGGTTCAAGATTATTCGGGCACTCAAACCATCCCACCTCATGAGGAAAGCATCTGCTTATGCCAAGAGCAAATCGAACATATTTTCCCGGCTTAATTTGGCATATAACTCACCGTTGCCATGATCGGCGATATTTGTTGCAGCATACTCCCCAAAAACAGACATGGAAGAAATGGCTTATGGAGTCGAACCACAGGTATAAGTTGAAACGGTTTAACCGACAATCATATCCATCTGCTGGCGTATGATGGCGCAGAAAGAGTCTGTAATTGCTCCAAGCATGCAGCTTACCGAGGGCCAGACTGCTCAGTGCTACAATTTAGTTAACAAAAGGACGGGGGCTTTTCGGTCGGACAGGTATCATGCAACAGCAGTTGGAACAGGAGATTACCTGTTGAAATGCTTGTGTCACATCGATTTTAATATGGTGAGGCCGGTGCAGGGAGTCACCCCAGGGAATGGGCATGGGGAGGATATTGTGAAATTCAGGGGATTAGGCAACGGTATTGCCTTGTTGATACGGAGCTTTTAGCGTGGCTGGTGGGAGCTCTGAATTCGTTCGTTCAGTTCACGATCGACTCAATAAAAGAATGGTGACGAAAAGCACAACCGATGAGGAAAAAGAGATGAGCCTGGTTAAGAAACCGTGGGCACCCTATTCAGTATCCAAAGAGAATCGTGCTTCGAACCTTTATGGATGAGCCTTGGGAGAGGCACCATTTTAGATTCTTAGAGCTTGATGAGATCGAGCTCTAAGACCGGGATATTTGGCTAGAAGACAGATGGATTTGCCCATTGCTGCTCTTTGGCGGGGGCTGGGACATAGGGGCTTTTGAGTACACTAAACCAGTTTCAGTCATGCGAAGTCCACCTCAATTTCTACAGGAAGATAACGGAGGCAGGCTGCTGAAGAACCTCAATGAAATAAATGATTTTATTAACAGTTATTCAGGTGAAGTGCTGGTAGCTGAAAATTATGATATAAGCGGTAGGCTTATTGTGCAGTTTAGCACTAAAAACAATGAGTTTTTTGATGGAATCTTATCCAGAAACAATTACAGTCAATCTCCCGGTAGATTGTATATTGCCAGAATCTACAACAGAAACACGCATATTATGGGGCAATTTATGTTTGCCCCTTAGGGGTGAATAAAACTCTCTGTTTTGTCTAATTAATAGTAATAACAACAAAACACTTTAACATTAGCATGGCATGGTTTTAGATGCATTTTTTAAGATAAGAACCACCCTTATCAGTATAGTATTGTGGTAAATTCCAAATTTTTGCCGGGATATGTCCCTATGACACTTAAAAGTAAGCATTTTATAGCAATAATTGGAAGTTTTGATCGTTTAAAAGATTCTAAGGAGAATGCTAAAAAATTTGCAGAAAACTTAGGTGCTCAATTAGCAGAGGCGGATTTAGGCATAATGGTTTTTTTAGCCAAAGAATTTGAAAGATGTATAGTCTGCGGTTATATAGACAAACTAAAAAAGATAAAAGGTGAGGAAAAATTAAAAAAAATTCAAAAAAAAACAGAAAGACCGATTCAGGTAAGGTATATCACCAAACAGCAAGGTAAAGTTGGGTTTTGTGAAGAGAAAAATATGCCTAAAGCTTTTAACACAGACCAACCCATTCCGATTGAAGATTGGGAAGTCCCATTCTACAATACATTGGTTAAAGCAAAAGATATTGATGGTGTATTGATAATGGCAGGTGGTAATACAACTCTCACAGCTGCGCAAATAGCAATTGCACTTGGTTTACCTATACTTGCAATAGATGGATTTGATGGAACATCTCAAAAGGTCCGCAATCAACTAGCATTAAATGCTGTTGGCTTTGATTATCCTTCGAACAGTAAGAATAAGAATGTAAAAGAAGGTATCAGTTGGTTAAAAGAAGAGTGTGTTAAACGAACAAAGGAAACCGAACAACGAAATAAAAATGAAGATGCATGCCTAAAATTTTTTTCTCAAACACATAAGACAAAGTATTTGGGTGTAAGTTTGTTCACGCTTTTTCTAATGATTGCCCTTTTTTTCATCTTCTTTGATTCATGGGGTGGTATCTTTAATCTGCTGATATCTGTAGTTGGGTTGGGTGTAGCAGGAGCAACCGGTGCCGGTGTTCGAATCGTTGTGGATGATTCAACGGATATGGTACCGATATCTTCGATTATTGTTGGTGGTGTTGCAGGGCTCATTGTTGGATTGGTTTACCTGATCCCACTTTTGCTTGGGGGACAGGGGGTAAGGGTACCGGAAAATTTATTTTACGAGGCCTACAAATTTTTGTCCGCTATAGTAACTGCATTCTTAGCTGGATTAGGATCTGATATTGTTTTTAAACAAATGCTTAGCCATGCCAAAGATTTACCTACTAAACTACAGTGACTTAACTTCTATCTGACTGGTAATAGAATATTTATGTTGCTGTCTTAAGGCTCATAGTTATAGAAATTGGTGCTACACTGTTTCTAAGAAATAGTAGTTATTATTTAAAATAAAAATATCTAATTGACAATAAATCTATTCTTAGCAAGTACCCTGTTAACCCCCACTATTGTAGAACCTGTTGGGTACTCAGGAGCTCTACACCTGCTTCAGTCATCTCTTTTAATGCATCCTCGGTTGTATCGGGGGTAATGCCTGCGCATGCATCCACCGCCACCGCTACCCGCCCATAGCCAAGCGTCTGTTTAGCATCTAAAGCAGTGTAGAGCACGCAGTAGTCGGTGGCAATACCGCAGACGATCAGGAAAAACTCCTCCCCACCGGCGATGTAATCCACCAGAGCATGTGCTCCTGTTGCGGTTTTTTTGTCGTTTTCAAAAAACACACTGTAATCGTCAATGTTTTTATGGTAGGCCTTACGCACTACAAAATGGATATTGCGTTCATCAAGTTGTGGATGGAACTGTGCGCCCTGTGTTCCCCGTACGCAGTGATCAGGCCAAAGCATCTGCTCCCCATACTCTACAGTCTTTTTCTGAAAGGGTTGTAACCCATGGACTGAGGCAAAGGAGATGTGATCTTGGGGGTGCCAATCCTGAGCGGCTATAGCACGTTCTATGGTGTCGCAGTTGAGCAGTTTGTTAACATTAGGAATTATCTTATCTCCGTCTTTGGTGGCAAGTGCGCCTCCGGGGCAAAAATCGTTTTGAATGTCAGCGATTACCAGTATTCTTTTCAAAGCTGCCTCCTATAAGATTTAATCTGATGGATATCAGAAGCAAAAACATCTCCAATTTCACTGTAACCGCTATAGACCAAGCCTGGTCTAACATGGTTTGGCCGCTTGCAATTTTTGTAGGAATTTATCAGAAACATCTTTCTATAAACGTTAGTTGCAGGGGTTTCTATGGACCTGTCTTCTCTGTTTGAGGATACCAATGAAGACAGTTTTGCTTTTAAGAACTGTTGCGGTTTTGCAGTGAGCCAGTAATTCTATTCGATGGATATCTGCAGAGAATTTGTGCCAATTATCCTTTTTTTGAACTCTTTAACTATATAATGGTGATGTTAGGGGAGCAAATCTTTTTCATTTGAGTGGCGGAGAGTGTAAAATGCTTAAGCTGAAACAGTTGCTTCAAACAGTACGTTCGTATCCTGCACCGTAGCAGTTGTGGAAACTTCGGCCGGAGAACGCCTGGTATACCTTTCTGTGGCAGATTTGACTGAATTGAGGAAAACGGAACAGGATCTTTGTAGCTAAGTGATGAACTTGCTGCGGCAAATCGCATCCTGAACCATTTTCCTACTCCGTTTCACAGGTCTAGAGATGCCCGGTGGACGCCTGAAACCGGCTTAGCTTTTTTTCTGTTCCTATGCATTCTCAGGTGTTTGGGGCTCCTTATTTTCCACATCATTTTCCGAAGGCGTTTCCTGGGTGCTGGTTGTTTTTCTTTTTCTCTTTCTCTTACCATCACTATCAGAGCTGCTTTTTTTTACAGCCTTCTGGGCTCTGGTAAGCTTAATGGAGTTTAATTTTTCCATCAACTCATCATTGCCCTCAGCATAAACTTTGGCATAGGCAAGGCCACGTGAGGCTTTTGTGATCAGATCCTGATTAGCCATTTCCAGTGCTTCGTGAGCAGCTGCCAGGAGTTCTTTGATCTTTTCCAGCTCATGTGCCTTGTTCTCAACCTCTTGTGTCAGTTCATCAAGAACATCACTGCTTACGTCGGGAAACGAGACCTCTGAGAGTTCATCTTTGAAGATATTTTTAAGATCCTGAACGGGTTCAGGTATGATTTTTTCTATCATTTGAAAGTACTCCATATGGTTAAAACGTTTAAATGCACCTCCTTGAAGTCCATAAAATAGCATGGGTGGACAAGGAAATCAAAGGGGTTTTGGGGAAGGGGTAAAAAGGCAGGTTTTGTGCTTGAAATGTGTTACTTTGATGCCAATGCAGTAACTGGGTAAATAAAACTGTGTACAACTATGTACTCTAATGAGAAGAAAAAAACTCAGCATTTTGGTTGCAAATCGATTGTACGCTGAGCCCTTTTTATTATTTTCTTTTTTATACACAAAACTTTACCCAGAAAAAACCACTATGTTGCTATTTGTGCCTGTAGTAATTGCCTTCTTCACATTTACTATTTATGCTGAAGGGCTGAGTGAAAATGATGTGCTCTTAAAAGCACTGTCGAACAATACTGATATACGGATTCATAACTTAGAATCACAAACAGATTCACTGAAACTACGTGAGGTTTCATCAAAACGTTTGCCACAGGTGTCCTTGCGGGGGAGCGGGTCTTTGGACGATTCTATCTCTTCGGCGAACGCTTCCGCCACAGTTTCTCAAACTATCCCTGGTGGGGGGACGGTTTTTGGAACGGTGGAGCAGTCGGGAGGCATACAAAGAAGCACTTCCAGGAGTACAAGCGACCGGAGATATGTGGCTGGGGTAGAGCAACCTCTACTTAGAAATGCCTGGTCCAATTCCCCGGTAGAACTTGGAATACAGATCACAACAATCAATAACGAACTGCTTTCTATCGGCAGAAGACAGAGGATACTTTCAACCTTATCAGATGTAAGAAATCTATACTGGAATGCGTTTGAGCGTAAGGAACTGCAGAGAATTCAGGAAAACCAGGTTACCCTGACTGAAGAGTTTATGAAAAGTGAACGGGAGCGATTTGTAATAGGAGAAGCTTCAGCACTGGATACCTTAAGCGCGGCTCTTCAGTATGCAAATGCAAAGCGAAATATGCTTCGGATCGAAAACGAGAGTCAAAGTTCACTGTACCGGCTTGCTGCCGCGCTTGGGGTTGATGCTTCGGAAGTAACGATATCGCAGCAGCAGGATGTTTTGATTCCCGATATTGGTGACCCTGACGAACTTATTGATAAGGCTTTAAAGTATGATCCTCAGGTGAAGATATTTGAGCGAATGCAGGAGTTAACTTCTCTGCGGATAAAGCAGCGTAGAAACGATTTACTTCCGGAGCTTAATCTGAGGGCATCTTATGACTATAACCCGCAACCATCACAGATACCTCCACTTCAACCTTCAGGTTCTGGTGCAAGCATTGGTTTTGTTCTTAACTATTCACTCCCTTCAGTTTCAACCAGATCCCAAATAGAGCAGCAGGAGCTCTCTTTAAAATCAGAGGAGTTGAGCTTTGAGCAACACCGTTTGGAGCAGCGATATTTTTTAAAGGAGTTGCGGGATAAATGGCAGCAGGATAAAGAGATGCTTCACTACAGTAACCTTTCGGTTGACCTTGCTTACAAGCAGTATGAAGCCACTAAAAGAGGTTATGAGCTTGGGACAGAGGATCGTTTGTCATTGATAAAAGCACAGAACGATCTGGTTGCTGCAGAGGTCACAGCTATTCAGGCGATAATTGATCTAAAAAGGCTTCAGATAGTTATAGAAGAGATAACAGGAACTCTGTTTGACAGATTTGGAGTATATATAAATGAATCGTAAGTGTATTGTAGTTACTGTTTTGTCCCTGATTTTCATAGTTTCCTGCGGAGGTGATAACGAATCTTCCGGCAGGAGAAGATTAAGAGAGTACTATACCGCAGGAGCAGTTGATCTGGAGGATAGAATCTCACAGACCGGTCTTGTTCAACCGGTTGTACAGGTTGATCTCAAGAGTGAAGCGAGTGGGAGAATTGAAAGGGTACTGGTTCAGGAGGGACAGAAAGTTTCTGCCGGGGATACCATTTTAGTTATTGATCCGTCACGTCTGCACACACAGAGAGAAAAGCTGCAACTTGGCTTAAGACGCTCCCGGCTTGAAAAACAGATCGCGGACCGTGATTTCGAAAACGGAAAGCGGCTTCTGGAGACTGGTTCGGTTTCAAGACGCAGATTGGATGATCTTGAAATTGCACGTGATCTGGCGAGCATCAGTTTCCAGCAGCAGCAACTGGAGCTTAGGGATATTGAGGATCAACTTAAAGAAACGGTGGTTAGATCTCCGATGGATGGGGTTATTACAAGCTTGTTTGTTAAGGAGGGGGAGATTGCTGTGTCTGCCACATCCGGGCTGCAAAGTGGTACCCCTATCGCCACAATTTCAGATATCAGCAAATTGGAAGTTATTACTTCTGTAGGGGAAGTAGATTATATCCACATAGAAAAAGGGCAAAATGTAATAATCAGGCCCGAAGCCATTGAAGGAACAAGTACTAATGGAACGGTGCAGTTTATCTCTTTGAGTGCAAAGAGAGATAACAGTAGTGAGCTTGGGAGCTTTGAGATAAGGGCATCAGTTGATTCGCTTATACCTGGTATAGCTCCGGGGATAAATGTAAATGTAGAGTTTGTGGTTTTGCAAAAAAGTGCTCAGGTTGCTGTCCCTTACCATTATGTAAGCGTTGAAGATGGAAAAAATTTCGTTCATATCGCAAAGGCTGGCCCTGATGGTGATGAAACAGTCGAAAAGGTAAGTGTGGAGATTGGTGCTACTGATTATAAATACTACCAGATACTTTCGGGTTTGAATGAAGGCGACAAAGTTGTTTACATGCCCCCTCGGCCCGGTAGATAAGCTATGAGCAGGGCAAGTGCCCTCACTATTAATACTGCTTCAGTGAAATAAAAGACTTGGAATTAGGAGATCGCATACCAGTGTCACCTGTTATACAAACAATAGATTTATGCAAAAGCTATATGCTTGGCAAAACCAGTGTCGCGGTTTTAAAGGATATAAATTTAACTGTGCAGCAGGGTGATTATACAGCTATAATGGGGCAGAGCGGAGCAGGAAAGTCAACTTTGCTGAATATCCTTGGTTGCCTTGATGTGCCAAGCAGTGGACAGTATCTGATAAACGGAGAATCTGTCAGTTCGTTAAAACAGAATAAACTGGCAGAGATTCGCAGTTCAAGAATTGGATTTGTTTTTCAGAATTTTAATCTTCTTCCTAAGCTTGATATAAGGAAGAATGTAGAACTTCCTCTTATCTATGCAAATACTGCCCTGTCTGAACGCAGGGAGATGGTGGAAAAAGTTATGCGACGGCTTGGAATATGGGAGCGCCGTCACCACAGGCCAAATGAAATATCGGGAGGTCAAAAGCAGCGCGTGGCGATCGCAAGGGCTTTGGTAAAAAGACCGTCGATAATATTTGCTGATGAACCTACCGGAAATCTTGATTCCCATACCACCGAGGAGATACTTGCGATTTTCTCTGAACTGAATAATGAAGGGAATACGATTGTTGTAATAACCCACGAACATGAAGTGGGTGAAAGGGCAAAGAAGCTGATTCACCTTGAGGATGGCAGGATCAGCGCATGATTCTCTCCCGTTTGCGAGATTTAGTTTTTGTAAACATAAGGATGTGTGTTCTTGAACTGTGGTCAAACAAGGTACGCTCCGTTATTACAAGTCTTGGGATATTTCTTGGGGTTACCAGTCTGCTTGTGAATCTTGCATTTATACGGGCAATGGAAGAGGAAGTTCGTCTTAACCTTGAAGCGATTGGTGGGCTTAGAATGCTTACTATTTCAAGTGTTGAGCCCCAATCCTCACAGGAAGCCGTACAGTTTAGCAGGTCACCGGGGCTGCGGGTTGAAGACGCAGAGAAACTTGCCAAACGATATGATTACATTACTTCTGTTTTACCTCAGATAGAATTCAGGTCACCGGTTTCATCTCAGGGAAGAAGCGTTTGGGTACGGGCGCAGGCTGTTACTTATGACCATTTAAGGGTGTATAATTACGCAGTGGGAAAGGGCAGAGAATTTACCCGCGATGATCATCAAAGAGCAAGTAATGTTTGCCTGATAGGTTCTATAGTTGCAAGAAGGCTCTTTGGGAATCAGGAGTATATCGGCTCTGAAATAATTATAAATAACAGGCCCTTTAGAATTATTGGTACCATTGATACAGAAGATAATCTCTCTTACAGGGCTCGTCAGGTTCTCATCCCCTTTTCATCATATATGTCGCAGTTTTCCAGACCATCTGCAACGATTGATGAAATCGCAGTAGAGCTAAGTAGCAGTGAAGTAGTTCCCCTTGCTATGGAACAGATGCGCAATGAACTGAAAGCGATGCACAGGGGTGTTGAAGATTTCGAGATTGTTGCAAATTATGCACAAATCGAGGAGATGCGGGTCGCTTCACAGGGTTTAATGATTCTTCTTGGAAGTATCGCCGCGATCTCTTTGATTGTGGGTGGAATAAGCATAATGAATATCATGTTTGCAACCATTGGTGATAGAATAAGAGAAATTGGTATCAGAAAAGCATTGGGTGCAAGGCAGTCTGATCTGTTTACTCAATTTCTTATCGAGGCTGTTTCGTTGTGTTTTGTTGGAGGGTTGTTTGGTTTGATAATCGGTGTAGTTTTAACTAATCTCTCACCGGATCTGTTTCCCATCAGACCACAATTAGCGATAGGTGACTATATATTAGCGATTCTTTTTACCATTATTACAGGGCTTGTCAGCGGGCTTTTCCCGGCTCTTCGTGCGGCAAAGATGCAGCCTGTAGACGCACTGAGGTATTAGAGTGATGAATCCTTTTGTGATAAGTTTTTTTAGGTCCTTACTTACTGCTCTGCGCTCCATTGCTGTTGGGTCAAAGATGGCTGTCTTAGAGATGGCGTCTCATAAACTTCGTTCCGCGCTCTCGGTTCTTGGGGTTATGCTGGGAGTTACTTCACTGGTTACTATGCTCACCCTCATAGGTGGAATTGATGTATACCTCAATGAAACAATGGGCAGGTGGATCGGAACTGTTCGGTTTTGGCAAAGTGATATGAATGTGGAAGAGGATCAAAGGATCGCACTTTCCCGCTCACCGGGGATGAGGTTTTCCGATGGTCAGTATTTGGTTGATAATTCGCCCCATGTAGTAGATGTTCATTCAGAAATCTCCAGATGGTTACCAATCCAAAGAGCCGGGATAAACAGACGTGCCCTGTTAAGAGGTCTTGATAGTGATGCGATGGAGTATTATGAAGATCAGATTACACTGCTTGAGGGTAGGTGGCTTAATGAAAGGGATTACCGTGATGGAATCAGAAACTGTATAATTTCCCAGGAGTTTATGAAGACCCTAAGCGCGGGATTATCCGGATCGATCATTGGTGAAACAATTACTGCGGGATCTCAACGCTTCAGGGTTGTAGGTGTGTTTGGTCCAGTGCACCCGGCAAATAATCCGGGGCATCTCAGACGGGGAGTGTTTATTCCCTTAAAAGCCATGCAGAAATATATAACAGGACTTGATCCCGATCCCGGACGCCTCCAGGTGCAGGTGAGCGACCCTGAACTGGTGCGTGAACAGGCACAAAGTGCGGCCCGTGTTCTTGCCTCCCGTCACAGAGGGGTTGAAGATTTTGCCTACAGAATACCCGAATGGGTTGAAGATGTACAGAGTATGTTGGGCAATATAAGTGTTCTTATGTCTATAATCTCGGTGATGTCTCTTTTGGTGGGTGGGTTGAGTATTATGAATGTAATGCTCTCAAGTATTTCGGAGCGCATAAGGGAGATTGGAGTCAGAAAAGCACTTGGGGCCAATAATTTTCAAATATTTATCCAGTTTGTAGCGGAAACAACCACATTGAGTTTCTTTGGCGGAGCTGTTGGTATGGTTCTGGGAACCACGCCGCTTTTGATAAAGGATGAGATAATGACCTATACCCAGGGCGCCATAGAGCCGGTTTTGCTTCCCCTGCACCTGTTTTATACCGGCCTGATAATAACTTCAGTTGGTATATTGTTTGGCCTTTATCCTGCACTTAAGGCTTCGAGAATGGATCCAGTTGATGCGCTTCGCTATGAATAAAAGGGATAATATTTAGTATTTCATTTTGTTGACTTAGGTAAAGTAAAACTGAATTTAGATCCTTTACCCGGTTCAGATTCAACCCAGATTTTTCCCCCGTGTGCTTCAATGATTCGCTTGGCAATGGTAAGTCCAAGGCCGCTTCCTTTGGTTTTTTTTGACTGAGGCATTTTTGTTCTGTAAAACTTTTCAAAAATTTTCTTTTGATCTTCACTGCTGATACCCGGACCATTATCGATAACATCAACTTCCACCACTCCATCAACAGACAATGCGTGAACCGTAACAATTCCTTGTTCTCCTGTATACTGTAAAGCGTTTCCTACAAGGTTGACCAGAACCTGTTTCACTCTATCAAGATCTGCTTTGGTCCACACAGTACCGGGTTCGGGTATATCGAGGTTTAATTTTACACCTTCAGGTATTTTTAAAACTTCTAATGTTTCCTGGATAAGAGAGGAGATGTCCTTTGGTTCTGGTTTAATATCTGTAACACCTGTTTCTATTTTAGTGAGATCAAGAAGCTCATTTAAAAGAGAGGCAAGACGCTTTCCTTCAGATTCAATTATACCTAAAAATTTATTTTGCTCCTGCGTGCTTATTTCTATGTCTTCAGAGCGAAGAGTTTGAGTTAAGCCAATGATTCCAGCAAGAGGGGTTCTGAGTTCGTGTGAAGCGATTGACACAAATTCGCTTTTCAGTGAATCCAGTTGCTTAAGACGATCGTTAGCCAGATCAAGCTCTTTGTTTTTCAATCGTAGTTTCTCATTGGCCCTGGCTAACTCAACGGTGTGTTTTTTTATCAGGTCACGAGCCTTCTTTCTGGCGGTAACATCTCTCCAGGAAATAATACCACCGGTAATCTCACCTGAAGGCTCCGTAACAGGTCCACCACTTACGGAAATTATAACAGAGGAGTTGTCGGGTCTGGTTATGACCCACTCTTCGTTGTTAATCACCTCTCTGTTTGCTATCGCTCTGTGCAGGGGTAACTCTTCAGGTTTAGGGAGTGTAATGCCATCTATATGAAAGAACCCCCATTTTTGAGGCCTTGCGTCGTAGGGGATTTCTTTGAGTTCCTCAAGGTTTCTTCCCAGAAGTTTGCATCCAAAACGGCTGATAAGTTTTATTTTAGCGGTTTCATCTGCAATCATTATTCCTTCCGGAAAATACTCCATAAGAGCTTCAAGGATACTTCGTCCCTCTTCAGCTTCACGGGCTCGTTTCTCTGCCCGCTCTCGCTCGATAGAGAGCTGATTTTGGGCTCTTTTTTTTTCGGTAACATCAATGGCCAGAACTATTTCAGCATCTCTGGAGTCAAATGTAAGGGTATGGGATACGATTTCTACATCGATAACAGAACCATCTTTTTTTATGTGGTGCCAGACCCCCGCATTGTCTTCACCTCCTTTAATATTTCTAACGTTTTCAAGCAGGTCTGGAATCTCTTCTACCGGTCTGATATCCTTTATCGTCATGGACAGAAACTCTTCTCTGCTGTAACCATAGTGTTTTATAGCCGAATCGTTAACAGCCAAGAATGCGAGTGTTTCAAGATCATAGACCCACATTGGCTGAGGATTAGATTCGAAGAATACCTTATACCGTTCTTCGGATTTTTTTACATCTTGCTCTGCTTCCCTAAGCGTTGTAATATCGCTTCCTGAACAGAGTAAACTATCCGGGTGGCCTTGTTTGGTGTTGAGCCGTACACAGCGCCACCCAATTAGTTTTCTTTCGCCTTTGGTAGATTGAATCCAGTTTTCGTGGTAGGAGGAGTTGTGGTTTTTCCCGGAAATAAGATCATTGAACATTAACGTGAACCTGGCTTTGTCTTCATCGGGAATAAAATTCTCAAACCAATTTTTTCCAACTAAATTTTCCTTTTTCGAATCGAGGATCCTGCAGCCTGCCTGATTGATGGAACCGATCCTTCCTTCTCTGTCCAATACAAACAGCATCACACCTGCTGTTTCAAAGTAGGTTTTAGCTTTGGCATGTTCTGCTATCAGTGTATTTTCTATATCTCTTCTATCCAATGCATTGGTTAACATAGTGGTGGCAATCCTAAGCAGTTTGGGCAAATCTCTACCCCATTTTTTCTCCTCTCTGATACACATAAAAGAGATAACACCCCGGACCTTGCCACGCGAAACCATTGGAAACAGAAACGCGGATTTAGCACAGAGAAGTTCCTGAGGTTTGACTTTTAAATCTAAAGACATATCATCCCGTAGCGGAATCACTACATTCTCCATTTTCAAAATTTTAGAAATATACCAGGGGAATTCACTTATTTCTAACTGCGTATTTGGGATTAAACTTTCGCTTTGTGCAATATCCCAGCAGTAATGCCTCTTTAACCTCGTCATATTATGACTAAAAAGTGCTATTTCAACTCTATCTACCTGTGCGAAGGAGCCGATCAATTGCAAAGCTCTACCTACTTTGTGATCAAATCTTTCACGGCTTATATTTATGAAATTATTAGCAAGGGTGTTGAGTAACTTTATAAACCGTGCTTTGTGAGCAAGTTTCTTTTGTGCCGCTCTCTTTTCTGTAACATCACGGGCTATGATCAAAACATTTTTAACGTCTGAACCGTTTTCGGTTTCGGGTATGGCACTGGATTCAAATAAACGCTCCCCATTATGACAAAACATAGAGAAGTTAAATTCTTTTTCTGACGCGTTGGTAATTACAGCGCTAATATTTTCGCGAACATAATCTCTATCTTTTAATGAAAAAAGGTCATCAAGTGTCTTTATGCTTTTAAGAGTGATACCAACACACTTTTCAAACGCAGGGTTAACATAAACAGGTTTAAGGTCAGCAGAAAATCTGATCACCAGATCCGGCAGGTTTTCTACTAAAGTTCTGAATTCATATTCTTTGCTACTTAATTGATCTTCAGTTAGTTTTAGTTGGGTAATATTGTTTCCTATGGAAAGGATTTCTATAGTATCATCCAACGGTTCTGATAAGATCTTGTTTGTGTAGGCTACAAAAACACTTTGACCATCAGCCAAAACATTTTCGTGCTCCATGTTTATATAGTCCTGTGGATTTTTTTGCATCTGCTCTATGAAAAACGGAAGGTCTTTTTTAGTAATGTAGTTTTCGGGAAAAAAAACTGAGACAGGCTTTCCTACAATATCCTTTTTTTGGTACCCAAAAAAATTCAGAGCATATTCATTGATATAGATGATTTCACCCTTTGTGTTCCATCTGTAGATTATACTGTTTGCACTTTCAAGCAGTTCCCGGTGAAGCTGTTCGCTTTTTCTGAGTTCAAGTTCATTACGTCGTAAATGTGCTATCTCGGTTTTGAGCGCATTGTTTGTTTTTTGAAGCTCTTTTGTTCGCTCAGAGACAAGTGACTCCAGTTCTTTTTCTAAAACAGATGAATCAATTGCGCGATTTTCACCTTTGTCGGTAGTGGGATCATCTAAGATGTTCTGTAGAATGGAGCTGAGATGATCGATATTGTTTTTACTGATCACTCCACTGATCGGGCTCATCACGTTAGGAACTCTGTTTTGATCCATTGGTTCGGTTACCATAAGTACCGGAACAGTCGGTTTGGTTTCTTTTATAACCCTTAAAATATCATCACCGATCCTATCCCCTAATGGGAAAAAAGTTATAATCAGGTGGGGGGCAAAATTTAGTATGATTTCGCGTATATCCTTACTGGTAGAAGTTGTGATGTAATCACATTGGAGATAAGATTTTTGCAGTTCATTAATAGTATCGCTGGATTCAGCAGGAATCTTCTCTATAATTAAAATACGGTTTTTGTCTGCCATGAATACACCTGTTTGAGTGTCTGGTTTGGAGTAAATGAGGGAAGCGTTTATTTGTCCTTAAGTATAGTAGCAAATTCATTGCCACGGTGTGAGCCCGATGGTGCTAATAAGGGAAGCTTTTTTTTGTTTGTAACGGAAGGGAAATTCTCACATTGAGACACCGGTGAGAAATAGTTACGGAAATGAAAAAGAAGAGAGCTGTTAGTAAGAAAAGGGAAACCGGGTGTTAAACCCGGTTTCCCGATAAAGTTATATATGTATGGCCCAACCCTCAACGGCTCTTGCCGCTTCCATGACCGTCTCTGATAAGGTAGGGTGAGCATGGACCATATCTGCAATATCCTGAGGCAGTAGTTCAGAATGTCTGGCCAACAATAATTCATGAATCAGCTCTGTTGCCTGTGCGCCACCGATGTGAGCGCCGATAATTTCCTTTGTTTCAGGCTTGTAAAGGATCTTAACTAACCCATCGGCATCTTCAATAGCAACTGCTTTACCTGAGCCACGGTAAGGAAATGTCGCTTTCCGGTAATCAATTGCTGCCGCTTTTGCTTTTTCCTCTGTAAGGCCAAAACTGGCGATTTGTGGTTCACAGTATACCGCTCCCGGCACAGCAGCGGTATCAATTTTTGCTTGTGGTGAACGACCGGCTATATGCTCAACTGCTATTTCACCCTCCTTTGATGCAACGTGCGCAAGCAGAGGCGTACTTACTATATCACCAATAGCATAGATCGATTTAACATTTGTCTGGCCATAATCACCGACTTCTATAAAACCCCTGGTAGTAGAAATACCAAGCTGCTCAATGCCAAGCCCGGCGGTATTGGGGGCTCGGCCGGTTACCACCAGTACCTTCTCTACAGTAATACTGCTCTGCCGGGCAGAGCTATCTTCTAAAATCACGGTGGCACCGTTTTCATTTTTCTCCATAGAAACCGCTTTGGTTGAAGTCGCGATTTCAATCCCACGTTTTTTAAAGGAGCGCTTGAGTACATTTGTCACTTCTGAATCTTCGTAAGGTAAAATGTTCTCCATTACTTCAACCATTTGCACCTTTGATCCAAAGGCATTGAGTATGTGAGCAAATTCACACCCAATCGCCCCGCCACCTAAAATGAGCACACTTTCAGGTACTTTTTTAAGCATCAAGGCTTCATCTGAAGAGATAATTGTTTCTTTGTCAATCTCAAACCCTTTTATCTGTTTAGGACTTGAACCAGTTGCAAGAATGATCGATTTTGCACTTACCTTCCTGTCGCCATTAACAGTGATCTCCTGTTCACCCGAAAGGGTCGCCTTGCCGCTGATAACTTCCACACCGTTTTTTTTAAGCAGAAAAGCCACTCCTCTGGACAGAGAATCTGCAGCTTTTCTTGAAGCCTTATAAACAGATTCGTAATCAAATCCGCTCTCATCTATTGTTATACCCATGGTTTTTAATTTCAAACGGCTTCTGAAAATTTCTGCCTGATGAATCAGTGCTTTGGATGGGATGCAGCCAATATTGAGGCATACCCCTCCAAGTTTCCCCTGTTCCACAATGGCCGTTTTCAGCTTTAACTGTGATGCGCGGATTGCAGCCACATACCCACCGGGTCCCGAACCTATTATCACTACATCATAATCAAACTGAGACATATACAAAACTCCGTTCTTTTGGGGCAAAAGGTGTTTTAATCAAAAAAATACCTGTTTATACATAGTTATGATTTATTGGGCGAATCACACATACCCTGAACTTTAAAAGATAATTAACTACATCACTTTCCGTAACATTCAATTATTTATCCTGAGTCACTGGTAGTTAGGGAAGAGGTGTCGGAGAAATCAGTCTCAAGTATTTCTGGTGGTAGATTTTTTTTGGGTTTTACACCCATAACTTTAAATTCTTCTACCCGCTTTAAGATATTTCCCTTTCCTGTAGATAGTTGTTTTAACGCTTTGTTGCACTTGCCGGATGCACCATCGATGGCTTTTTGAATTTCGGTGAATGTATCTATAAATCCGGCAATTTTGTCATAGAGATCCGCAGCTTTTTTGGCAATGTTCTGCGCATTGCGATTCTGGTATTCGCTTTGCCACATGTTTTGGATCGTGCGAAGGGTTACAAGAAGAGTAGCGGGGGAAACCAGAATAATCCTCTTTCTGTAAGCATACTCAAACAAAGCAGGATCCTTGCGTACCGCCCACACAAAGGCAGCCTCAACCGGCATAAACATCAGTACATAATCAAGAGAGTTTATCTTAAATAGTGAGTCGTATGATTTGGAGCTAAGCCCATCAATGTGGTTTCGAACAGAACGTAGGTGATTTTTTAACGCATTGTCTCTTTCTGTTTCATCTGCTGCCTCCACCGCGCGTTGGTAATCGATGAGACTGACCTTTGAATCTATCACCACATCACGACCTTCAGGCAGATGCACCACAACATCGGGCAACATTTTTTGCCCCTCATCGTTTGTAGAGGAAAATTGTGTATCAAATTCCACCCCTTTTTTTAACCCCGAGATCTCTAGAGCCCGCTCCAGGATCATTTCACCCCAGTTTCCCTGCGCCTTATTATCTCCCTTAAGTGCCCGTGTGAGATTTTCAGCATCCTTACTAACCTGCTGATTCAGTGCTGTAAGACTTTTTATCTGTTCGAAAAGAGATTGCCTTTCGCGCGTTTCACTGGTGTATACATCATCGACCCGTTTTCTGAATTCACCGAGCTGGTCCCGTAAGGGGGTAAGGACCAGATCCAGGTTGGATTGGTTTTGTTCCGAAAAACGCTTCACCTTTTCATCAAATATTGAATTAGCCAAATTACCAAACTCTGATTTCAACTGATCTCTGGCTTCATTGAGTAGCTTGAACTTTTCTTCAAAGCGTCTTCGCTCAGACTCTATGGTAGTCTCCAGGTGCGCGATTTTTGAGTAGCTGTTTGTGATCGTTTCATTAAGCTCACTTATCTGTAGTTCCCGTTGGCGCTGGGTTTCTTTAAGGCTTTGAAGTTGCTCGGTGAGCATAGAACATTTGCTCTCAAATACCGCTGCTCTGTCTTTGGTTAGTGACAAATCCTGCTGCACCCTGACATGCGTGGTGTTTAGCTCCTCTTTTTGGGCTTGAGAGGAGTTTAGGCGTTCCTGAAGAGTGGTTATTTGGCTTCTGGTTTGTGCGGTTGCAGAATCGATTATTGCCCTGATACGTACCCGGCCGCTGATTATAAAAGGAATAGCAGTAAGGATCGAGCCTGCAATGACTCCTGTTAAAAACGTTATAAGTTCACTGCTCATGAGAAAACCCCGGAGGAGAAAGTAATACAGAATTGAAAGTATGCGGTATAATATACTTATGTAGCGGACAGAACTTTTGTGATTAATTTATCGGGAATTGGAGAGCTACTTAGGTTCTATGTGGCAGAATTCTTCGAGTACAGGGATATCTGCTGGTGCCCACCTAAGAGTGTATGCTTCCTTTAAAGTTACCCAGCGGACTTCAGAGTGTTCGTGTGCAGTAGGTTTCCCCCGGACAATTTCGCAGATGTAGGGAATTAATTTGATGCTGCAACCGGGGTAATGGTGGATTACTTCCTTTAGGGGAGTAATGCATTTTACTTCAATAGATAGTTCCTCATCAAGTTCCCGTAAAAGAGCGGCGCAGGTAGTTTCCCCGGGGTCTACTTTGCCCCCGGGGAACTCCCACAACCCTGCCTGATTTTGGCTTTCGCCTCTTTGGGCAGCCAGTATTCTGCCGTTATCTCCCTTGATTATGGCGCAAACAACCCTGATCAGCTTCCTTTCTTCGGCCATGCTTATGAAGCGGGAACCGGCTTTGAAATCTCCACACATTCACCCAGTGTGGGGTAATGTACGTTTTGAAAGCCTTTGCTGCGCAAACCGTCTTTAAATGACAGCGCCTGATCAGGTTCACCGTGAATGAGGTATATATGTTTTAGCCGCTCAGGTGTATTTAGCGACACATAATCCAGCAGCTCTCTTCGGTCCGCATGCGCACTGAAAGCATCCATCACTTTTACCTTACATCTAACCGTATGCTCTTCACCGAAAATTTTTATCTGTTTGTTTCCATCCATAATCTTTCTGGCAAGGGTGTCTTTGGCAGCAAAACCTACAAACAGAAGCAGATTTCTTTGATTATGAATGTTGTTTCTCAGGTGATGAAGAATCCTTCCTCCCTCTGCCATCCCCGAACCGCTAATGATTATATGGGGAAATGATTGACCGTTTAGCTTCTTTGAGTCATTGACATCATGTATGTACGTAAGTCTTCTAAAACCAAAAGGATCTTCATGATCATTCAAAAATACCCTTTTTGTTTCCCGGTCCAGGTAGTTGGGGTAACTTCTGAACACTTCAGTCGCATTACATGCCAGGGGGCTGTCCACATAAACGGGCATATCAGGAATTCTGTTTTGATTGAAGAGTTTATGGAGAAAGTATACAAGTTGTTGGGTACGGCCTACAGCAAAAGAGGGGATAATGATCTTACCACCAATTGCGGCGGTATCACGTATTGAGCTTGCAAGCTCTTCCTCTATATCGATGGTTTCACCATGATGCCTGTTTCCATAGGTGCATTCCATGATTAAGATGTCCAGATCTCTGAGGACATTAGGGTCGTGGGTAAGGGGCATATCCGGTCTGCCTATATCACCGGTAAAACCGAGACGATAGTATTCCCCATCTTCGTTTATCTCCAGGTGTATGCCGGCAGACCCAAGTATATGACCGGCATCCCTAAACATCGCTTCAACGCCCGGCGCAATGGTAAAACCGCGGTCAAAATCGATTCCAACAAACTGATCCATTGCAGCTTCCACATGTCTCATGGAATAGAGGGGCTCCATTTCAGGAAGGTGCTGTCGTCTTCGTATCTTATTTACCCACTCCAGGTCTTTTTCCTGCAAAAAAGCTGAGTCTCTGAGCATTATCTTGCATAGGTCTATAGTTGCCGGGGTAGCGTAAATTGAGCCTTTAAATCCCTGTCTCACAAGGTTTGGAATGTTGCCACTATGATCAATGTGTGCATGGCTTAAAATCAAAAGATCGACTTCAGAGGGATCAAATATAAAGTTATGATTTTTTTCGTAAGTTTCCTGTCTTCTACCCTGAAAGAGGCCGCATTCAAGAAGGATTTTTTTGCCATTCACAGTGATAAGGATCTGAGAACCGGTTACCGTTTGAGCTGCACCGCAGAATTGGATTTGCATAACTTTGCCTTTCGTTGCCAAACTTAGCCTTTGAGAGGCCATGTAAGAGAAAAATACCTGCAAAAAACCATGCACCTACTTTTATTGTACAATTCTGATAGGGCTAACAACAAGAAAAAGCTTCGGAACTGGTCCGAAGCTTTTTCTTAATAGTGACCAGTTATTTGTGGAGAAGGATCTACTCGATTTCCTCTTTCTGAGCCTTTAAAATACCCTCTCTGCTGAATGCTACAGCCATGATTATAACCTCATCAGCAGAGTTACTGAGTACCTGTTCTCCATGAACTTCCATCAGAGCATATTTTCTCAGCAAAAAGCGGTTGGGAGAGACTATGTTGTTTTCGGCATCCAGTACGAAGTCTCCCCTTGTACCATCATTGAGCACAACCTTATCACCGAAGTCATAGATGTAGTCGATGCTGTCGATTTGAATCCTCTCTTTACCTTCTTCGGTGGAAATCATGATCGTGGGATGGCAATCAACTCTGCCTCGGGTTGAAGCACCGTTACCTTCAGCGTATCCACTTGAGAGGATCTGAAAATTCATGTTTGCTTCAACTTCCACTTCTCCTTCTCCGGGAAAGCGGCGGGTTAGCTGAATTTCATGATTCCCAAGGTAAAGAGCCCAGAATCTGGCTTCTTCAATCTGGTTATCAGTAGTCAGATACCACATCCTTTTTTCGATTATTGAACGGGAAAAACTTGCTGTTGCTCCAATAAACAGTAACGCAAATACAGCTATAAGACATTTGTTACGACTCACTCTTACCTCCTTATAATGGTTACTACAGCCACTTTAACGTAATTTAAGCGTTTTTATTGATACCTAAATTAGTGCCTTGGTTACCTAAAATATATAGTTTGTACAAAAAAATATACAAAGAGTTAGTATGCAGGTGTTGAAAAAAAGTGAAAATTGATCATACGGACCAGGAAGTTACACCCAAGATCCCCTTCAGTTATATGGATACCATGTTTTTCGGTAAACGCCCATTTTGTGAAATTTTCTGTTCAGACTACGTACTTAATAAGCTTGCGGCCACCGATCTGTTACTCAAACATAGAGGTTAGAAAAGCAGAAAGTCTGCCCTTCTTACTACTCAGGCACTTTTAGTTTGATAGTCATTATCTTCGTTGTGAATATCCTCTTGCTGTGGCTGGGGTTTTATTGCAGGTAAGAAGATGTGAAATACGCTTCCTTTGCCGGGTTCGGATTCAATGTTTATCTGTCCCCCATGATTTCTTATAGTGGCATAGGCCATAGTCAGTCCAAGACCTATACCGTTTTCTCTGGTAGTAAAATAGGGGTCAAACACTCTTGTAAGGGTATCGCCGGGAATCCCTTTGCCGCTATCTTTAATTGAAATTTTAACAAAATGTCCTTCAGAAAGTCCAAGTACGGGGTTCTCTGCGGTGTCATGGTTTTGTGCAGAGATACGCACGGTTCCCCCTTCGGCCATGGCCTGGTCGGCATTAATGATTAAGTTATTAAGCACCTGATCAATTTGACCCTTATCCATTTCTACCTCATAGAGGTCTTCAGCAAAATCGAGCATGTAGTCTGAGTTTAGGCCGTTCATATAGAAGCCAACAGAGGTTTCAATTAAATCTCTTATACAACCCTGTTCCTTTAGCGGCGTGTTGTTACTTGCAAAAACCTGCAATTGCTTTATGAGCCCCGATGCCTTGAAAGCGGCCTTTTCCGCGGTTGTGATCAGACGACAGGTCTCAGATGAAGGGTCGATACCTACCTTCGATAAAAACAAATTGGTTACAATGTTTGAAAAAATAGTGCTGAATTCGTTTGCAATCCCACTTGCCAGAATGCTCATAGATTCAAGTTTTCTGGCTCTGAAAAGCTCCTCTTCAATTTTCTTGCGCTTTGTGACATCACTGAACACAATAACGTTTCCATTGAAATGGCCAGAAGTATCGGAAATCGGAGCACACATTTCAGATATGAGCCGTTTGGTTCCATCTTTTGAATAAATCTGATAGCAATTGGGTTGTGGCTCTTCATCTTTGCTCTTTTGGGGCTTTGGAAAATGGCGTTTCAATTGGTCATTAGTTATGTCATACACTTCATAGACATCTTCCAAATTCTGTCCCCATGCATTTTCGAGCTCAACCCCGGTCATCTTTATGGCTGCATCATTAAGCAGCATTACCTTGCCCTCTTTGTTGGTCGCAATGACACCATCGTGAATAGAGCTTAAGGTCACCGAAAGTCGCTCCTGTTCTGCTTTGAGATGTCGTTCGGCTCTCTGTTTATCCTCTATTTCGCAAATGAGCATTTTGTTTGACTCGGTGAGTTCTGTGGTGCGTTCTTCAACTTTCTCTTCAAGCTCCTCCTGTGCTTTGAGAAGTGAGCGACGTACGATTTCGATTTCAGTGATATCACGGATTATAAATACTGTACCAACAATGTTGCCATCTTTAGCATAAATAGTGGACCAGGAGAGCAGAGCAGGAAATTTTTCCCCATCATTTCGCAACAGGTGTAATTTTTTATCAGAACATTTTTTATTAGGTATTTCAGAGACGGACGAATAATCGCTTAGAAAATCAAGAACACAGCCGCAGTGTTTGTTGATTAAATCTGATCTATCCCGTTTTAGCGTTTGAAGCAGCATGGGGTTAATAACTTCAATCTCAAGTTTTGAATTAACTACCAATATTCCTTCAGACATGGTTTCTACGATAGTGGATGCCGCTAGCCCTGTGCTTACATTAAAAAGGTCACGCCTGTTAACGGCAAATCCTATCACCAAAGCGATGAAGGCAAAGGATATATTCACTAATTCCGGAATTTTGACTGAAAATCCCAAAAACATAAATTCACTTAGTATCCCTGTAATGACGGGAAAAGATATTGCCCAGAAGATTAGTTTGGTATTTTTGTTTTCACAGGTATCCTGACAGTGTTTGTAAAACCGAAGCAGAAGAATAAGGCACACAGTGGCGACTGTAGCAGATATGTAGAATAAAAAGTTGTACCCTAACCGCTCTGGGTTACTGCTCCATCCCCAAAACTCTTTGGTTGGAATGGTGTTATAGGTGTTATAACTAAGCACCGATAAAAAGATAGTGGGCAGGTAGATGAAAGCAAAAAGGAAAAAACGGTTTTTTGAAAGTCTGCTACGGGTGAAAACTACTACGAAATGGAGAAGAAGAGCTAAAGAGAAGGGCCATAGGCTTTTTAATGATAACCACATCCGCGCTCGTTCGGCAGTTTCTGCCTGTCGTACTAAAAATTCCAAAAATGCCCAATACGAAAATGAGATGCAAAGCGCTGAAAATACCTTGTTTTGAGTACTCGAACTGTTCTTAAAAAATATAAAAACAGCTACGCTAACACAGATAAGTGCTGAAAAGAGTGAAAGGAGTGCATAAAATGTTAGCATAGTCGAAATTCTTCTGATAACCTCATTAAAGGATGATGGGTATAAATTAAATAAACTGTTTGTGATTGATACTTTTGCTCTAATGGTAACATTCATAAAGCAGGAAATCAATAAATTTTTATACCATAGTTGTAATAAAGGGAAAATGGGATAGTTAAGCTCTTTTATCCTTTCTGGCCCTGAGTTATATTTTTGGGAATACCCGGTTTTTTTGTGGGGGGAAATTGGATTATTAATTGACTGGGATTTCAATGGATCTTTCAAAAGTACTTATTATCATACCTACATATAATGAGCGCGAGAACATTGTGCTCATTATACCCGAAATAAAAAAAATCCTGCCGCAGGTACACATACTGGTGGTGGATGATTCTTCGCCGGACGGAACAGCACAATGTGTAGAGCAGATGGCACGAGGGATTGATGGTGTTCATCTTTTTGTGCGACCCACAAAGGATGGCCTGGGCAAAGCATATATAAGTGGTTTCAAATGGGCGCTTGAGCGGGAGTATGAGTTTATATTTGAAATGGATGCTGATTTTTCACACAGCCCCGAGTACTTGCCTGCATTTCTTGAAGCCGCCAGGGAAAATGATCTTGTTTTGGGATCCAGATATATTTGTGGGGTAAATGTCGTTAACTGGCCGATGTCCCGGCTTTTACTTAGCTATTTTGCTAATCGCTTTGCACGGTTCATTACCGGTATCCCCGTAAAGGACTGCACCGGTGGGTTTAAATGTTTCAGGCGCTCATTGTTACAGTCACTAAAACTCGACTCAATAGCTTCTTCAGGATACTCTTTTCAGATTGAGTTAAACTATTTTGCGTGGAAAGGTGGCTTTAGGCTTAAAGAGATACCTATCGTATTTTCCGATCGACAGAGAGGGGTATCTAAGATGTCTACGAAAATTATCCGGGAAGCACTCGTTCTAATCTGGAGGCTGAGAATATCCTCCTTTTTTAAAAAGAAAGCAGTAAATGGTAGAAGCTAATAATTCTCAAGTGTTATTATCTGTAGTTATAGTTAATTACAAGGTTCCCTATTGTTTGCGTGAAGCTCTGAACTCAGTTAAAGAAGCCAAATTATACAATAAATGTGAAATTATAGTAATAGATAATGCTTCAGAAGATAATTCAAAATCAATTATCACTTCTGAATTCCCTGAAGTCCAATGGATACAGCTAAAGAGTAACATCGGGTTTGGAAAAGCTTGTAATTTAGGGGCACGAAGAGCCAGAGGGAAATACCTGTTACTCCTTAACCCCGATACGGTAATTTCTGAAACCACACTTACTGCCTGTGTCGATTTTATGAATAATAATCCGGATGCAGGGATGCTTGGTCCCAAGATATTAAACCCTGATGGGACTATGCAGGCAAGCTGCCGGCGCTCTTTCCCCACTCCATCGGCTGCGCTCTTTTATTTTTCAGGGCTTAGCCGTTTTTTCCCTAAGAGTAAAAGGTTTGGAAAGTACAATCTGACCTATATGGATGAAAACAAAACGGCTGAAGTTGATGCTATATCCGGTTCATTTATGTTTATGCCTCTTTCTGTTTTCCAGGAGGTGGGAGGATTCGATGAGCGTTTTTTCATGTATGGAGAGGACATAGATCTATGTTGGCGAATCCGAAAAACGGGTAAAGCGGTATGGTATAATCCACAAATCCAGATTATTCACCTGAAGGGTAAAAGTTCCTCTAAACGGCAGTTAAGGTCTCGTATCGCATTTTACGAGGCTATGATTATCTTCAGCAGAAAATATAAAGCACATCGGGGAGGTTTTTTTCCCGGATGGCTGATATTTTTGGGGATTATTATACAGGCATCGATAAATATTGGCTCGATTCTGATACGTACAGCTCTGGCCGGACTTATCGATTTATTGATAATCAATGGCACCTTGTGGGCGGGGATTTCACTGCGCTTTCATCTTACAAACGAAACCACTCCCTACAATGATCAGTTACTTATAATGCTTGTAACGCATGTTCTAATAAGCGCTGTGTTTCTATTTATGTTTATCTATAATGGAGTCTATTCTCAGCGCCAATATTCCAGGCTAAATGCATTGCTCTCCGGTGTCCTTTCATCCACTGTGTCTATTGCTGCTGTTTTAAGTGTTAGGGTCGCGGCGTTTACCAGAATTGGCTACAGTCTCTCTTTGGCTGCAGTGACACTTTTGCTTCTGGGCTGGAGGGAAATGCTGCCCAAATTAACACATCTCAGGCCCTTTATTTTTGCTCCTTCAAAGGTTTTGATCGTTGGTAACTGTCCCCTTGTTTCAAAACTAATAAAGGAAATTGAAGATCAGAGGGCACACTCAATAAAAGGAATCGTTCGCTGCCCTGATGAGAATTCTCCAGTAGCAGTTGAAGGCTATCCGGTGTTAGGTGAAATTAGCGACCTTAAAAACATATTAACCAAAAACCAAATTGATATTCTCATTGTTGCCACAGAAAAACCCTGGTACTCAAACATAATAGAGGCTATGTCCCGGCTTGGCAAAAGGGCTCCGGAGGTACGGTGGGTTCCTCAGAAGTTTGTGGAGGAAAAATCAAAAGATCTTCCCGAAACGGTTCCACTTCACATCGTCTCTTGAAACGAACGCTTAGAGGTTTTAGACAATTGGTATATCAATTCTAATCAGGATTCAGTAGCGTATGACTATGAACATTGCCGAACAACTTATCAATGAATTTACCCTCAAACCCTTTCAGGTGCAGAATACTCTTGAGCTTTTTAATGAAGGCGCAACTGTACCATTTATTGCCCGTTACCGTAAGGAACGTACTGGTTCACTTGATGAAATACAGATACGTGATCTTCAACACCGGTACAACTATTATAAAGAACTGGATGAGCGCAGAGAAGTTATACTCGAAAGTATTAAAAGTCAGGAAAAGCTTACTCCAGAACTGGAAGCAAAAATACAAAAGACTCTGAGTAAAACAGAGCTTGAAGATCTCTATCTTCCCTATAAACCTAAACGAACCACACGCGCCACCAAAGCCAGGGATGCGGGGCTTGAACCACTTGCAGAGTGGATACTTGAACTTACTTGCCCTCACTGTGATGCCATGGTTAAGGCTGAGGAGTTCATAAATGAGGAAAAAGGAATTGATACTGCGCAAAAAGCGGTAAAGGGTGCCTGTGATATCCTGGCTGAAGTACTCTCCGATAATGCTGATGTACGAAAATGGATGCGTGAGCTGGCTGCTGATCAGGGTGTTATAATAAGTAAGGTAAAAAAGGAGTTTGAGGAGCAAAAGACCAAGTTTGAAATGTATTACGATTTTAAGGAGAAAGTAAGCTCTCTTCCTTCACACAGAATACTTGCTATGCTACGGGGAGAACGGGAAAAGGTTTTACGTTTGTCCCTTGAAATACCACAGGAAACCGCCGTTCAATACCTTAACAGTAAACTCATTGAAAACCCCGAAAGCGCAACGGTTGATTTGCTTCAGAAAGTGGTACTCGATAGCTACGACCGACTTCTTCTCCCTGCTACAGAAACTGAAATACGAAAAGAGATCAGGGATAGGGCAGAAGCAGAAGCGTTTAAAGTGTTTGGTGATAATCTTGAAGCACTGCTTTTATCGCCACCGGCCGGAAGAAAACCGGTAATAGGTATCGATCCCGGGTTTAGAACAGGGTGTAAAGTGGCGGTTGTAGATGATACGGGCAAGTTTATCGAAAATCATACAATCTATCCCAATGAACCTCAAAAGGAAACTGAAAAATCAGCAGCAGTTATTGCCAAACTTATTCAGACGTATAATATAGAGCTTATAGCCATTGGTAACGGTACAGCAAGCAGAGAAACTGATCAGTTTGTTCGGTCGGTGATTAAAGATATGCCAACCAAACCTGCCAGTGTGATAGTAAACGAAGCTGGAGCAAGTGTGTACAGCGCCTCAGATGTGGCCATAAAGGAGTTCCCGGAACTCGATCTTACTGTCAGAGGAGCGATTTCCATCGCACGCCGGCTTCAGGACCCTCTTTCGGAGCTGGTCAAAATCGACCCTAAATCAATAGGAGTTGGGCAGTACCAACACGATGTAAATCAGAGTAAGCTTAAAGAGTCTCTTGATGAGGTTGTTGAGAGTTGTGTGAACAGGGTAGGAGTAGATGTAAACCTTGCTTCCGATGAACTGTTGAAATACGTTTCCGGTCTCAACAGACTGATCGCATCCAACATCGTAAAATACCGAAATGAAAAGGGCGCCTTTTCTTCACGAAAAGAACTCCTCAAGGTTCCGGGGCTGGGTGAAAAGAAGTTTCAACTTTCTGCAGGGTTTTTAAGAATCGCCGGTTCCAAAAATCCACTCGATAATTCTGCTGTGCATCCAGAGCGCTATGAACTGGTGAAACAGATGGCATCTCAACTTAATACAACCATCAATGAGCTCATTGGAAACAGCACTCTTCTAAAATCAATAAACAAAAAAGAGTTCGTTACCGAAGAAGTAGGATTACCTACCATCGATGATATTCTTTCTGAGCTGGAAAAGCCGGGTCGTGATCCTCGTCAGGAGTTTCAGTATGCACGCTTTAAGGATGAAGTGAATGAAATTAAGGATCTTGAGGAAGGGATGCTTCTTGAAGGGACGGTAACAAATGTGACTAACTTCGGGGCATTTGTGGATATTGGAGTGCATCAGGATGGACTTGTGCATATATCAGAGATGTCGAATTCTTTCGTTTCTGATCCCAAAGATGTAGTGAAGGTGGGTCAGGTGGTTAAAGTACGCGTTGCAAAGGTGGATGCAGAACTTAAAAGGATATCCCTGTCAATGAAACTGGATGGAGATACCAGGGCAGCACCGGCCAGAAATGAGAGAAAAGATGGCCCACAAAAGAAGGCGCAGCCCTCTGCCAAATCGCTTGCACAACGCTTTGGCAAAGAAAAAAAAGGGGACAAACAGCAGCTCAGGACAGTTAAGCCTAAAATCAATATAAAAAGATTGTTGCCTTAATGAATAAGAGCTTCGCAGAATTAAAGTAGGCGCGAAGCTCTGCTCCGTTTTCTTGTTACCAGGATTTTTGAACTTATAACGGATTTTCACACGGGAACACCGCGTTCTTCCCTTTTCTTGCTCAACGCTCAAAACTATTAAAACCCAAACTTCCCACTCTACCACCTAAGCAAGCCCTGAACAGGGAGATTTCCATTAGAAGCCCAGGGCAATGGCCCTGGAAAAACATCACGGTAGACCAAAGAGCCCTGAATGGGCGACCTCTATTATCGAAACTCCAGGCATTCTTTCACCCCTCCCCTAAAAAACGCTGCAAATGGCTAAGCGCTAAGCCATGAGAAACATACCCCAAACAGTGAGAAACATACCCCAAACAGTGAGAAACATACCCCAAACAGTGAGAAACATACCCCAAACAGTGAGAAACATGCCCCAAACAGTGAGAAACATGCCCCAAACAGTGAGAAACATGCCCCAAACAGTGAGAAACATGCCCCAAACAGTGAGAAACATGCCCCAAACAGTGAGAAACATGCCTCAAACAGTGAGAAACATACCTCAAACAGTGAGAAACATACCTCATTTAACTCGATTTTGAGCATGTTTCTCACTGAAAGTGGTAGGTTTCTCACTGTACATACCATGTTTCTCAAAGATACAGGCATGTTTCTCAAAGTTTATGCCGTGTTTCTCAGTGCACAGGGGGTGTTTCTCACTGTTACTGTAGTGTTTCTCACAAAATGACCCATGTTTCTCAAATTTTGGACTGTCCAGCCCTCTCTGACTATATTAATGAGACAAAGTCATGTATTAAATTAGAGGTAGCATTATTTAACAGTACTGGGGTACGATTTGACCGAGAACTGCGAAAACGAAGAAGAGTTATGATTGAGGAAGGTCCAGTTCTAAATAAGCAAGTCTTTCATTTGGGTCACTGCGTTTACATTCTCTCTGTCACAGTACTCCTTTATTCCATCGAGAACATTTTGCGGTGCCTGCGGGTCGATAAAATTTGCGGTACCAATCTGTATTGCAGAAGCTCCGGCAAGCAGATACTGAATCGCATCATCGCTATTCATTATACCACCCATACCGATAACCGGGATCGTTACAGCGTTGCTTACCTTATAGGTCATGGCTACTCCCACGGGTCTGATTGCCGGACCTGAGAGACCACCGGTTTTCATCTGAAGAACAGGTTTTTTTGTGGCAGTGTTGATAACCATTCCCAAAAGTGTATTAATACAGGAGAGAGCATCTGCTCCGGCATTCTCTGCAGCCCGAGCAATCACGGTAATATCGGTAACATTGGGAGTAAGCTTTATAATTATTGGCTTTGATGTACGTTTACGCAGCTGCGAAGTAAGACGCTCAATTTGTACCGGATCGGTGCCAAACGCAAGTCCGCCGTGTTTTACATTGGGACATGATACATTTATTTCATAACCCCAAATTCCATCAACAGCTTCGAGTCGCTCAAGGACGGTGGTGTATTCCTGCTCTGTTGAGCCTGCCACATTGACCACAATCGCACAGGGTAACCGTCTTAAAAAAGGCATCTTTTCTGAGATGAATCTATCTACCCCAACATTGGCCAGCCCGATAGAGTTGATTAATCCTGATGGGGTTTCAATAATTCTTGGTATCTCATTTCCTTCTCTGGGGGCAAGTGTGACTGCTTTAGTATAAATAGCGCCCACCCAGTTAAGGTCCAGAAGCTCTTCATATTCACTACCATAGCCAAATGTGCCTGAGGCAACTCCTACCGGGTTGGGGAGTATTTTATCACCTATTTGTATCGAAAGATCTGTAGTTATTCCCATAGTATGTCTCTGCTGTTAAAAACCGGTCCCTCTTTACACGCTCTTTGATAACCTGTTGTTGTCTTGACCACACACCCCATGCACGCCCCCACTCCACAAGCCATTACCTGTTCAACTGACACAAAGCATTGTGCTTTTTTCGTATCTGCAAGGTCGTTTAGCGCTTTAAGCATTGGGTGTGGTCCGCAGCAATAGATTGTGCTTTTTGAATCGACACTACCTTTTTCTTCCAGGTAATCGATCACTGTTCCTTTGAATCCCGCAGTTCCATCATCGGTACATACTACAGGTTGGAGCCTTTTGAAGCTTTGAGCATCCGGAACGGAGTGCGTATTTCTGCATCCAAACACAAACTCTACTGATTGGTTTTTTTGCAATAGATCAGAAACCATAAACATCACAGGCCCAAGTCCAATACCTCCGGCTACCAAAACGGCTTTTTGAGGAGGTAGTTTTGGGAAGGGATTGCCCAGGGGACCAATCAGATCAAGCGTTTCACCTTTTTCCTTAGAACAAAGAAGTTCTGTAGCGCGTCCGCGTTTCTGATAAATAATTGAGGCGCTCATTGTTTCTCCATTAAAAGCGGAGAAAGCAAAGGGGCGTCTTAGAAGCGGAACAGTGTCATGTGAAACCCTGATTGTTAAAAACTGGCCAGGTACAGGAATGCCGGCTTCATGGTCCCAGCTAAATTCCAATTCGTAGAAATCGGAAGTGATTTTTTGGTTTCTTATAACTTTTGAATTGATTTGTTTCATAGTTTGTTTTGGCTACTAATTTTTATGGTCGCTTAGAATATACTCTTTTGTGACTGGTATAAAGTTGTGTAATTGAATCTGTGACCTCTTCTGTTTGAAATCAATACTATAGAGATTGATCAGTGATTATTTTGAACCACTCAGGACGGTTATAAATATACATTTTTTCACCTTTATATTTTGGCATAATTTACCTTATTATACTTTGCCAAATACTTTCAACGAGTATAGTCCTTATTTACACAACCTGTGCTTATTCGCTTAAACAGAGGTGAAAGGCAGATGTTTCCACATATGTTTTTTAAAATAGGACTTCTGATAATTTTCCAATCGTTTCTAATGGTTAGTAAATCTTATGGTCATGTAATCCTAAATGAAATTATGAGCTCTAACTCATTTACTCTTTCAGATAGTGATGGAGATTATGAAGATTGGATTGAGATTTTAAATACTGGTCATACTACTATAAACTTAGCGGGTTTTGGCTTATCAGATTCTTATAGTGAACCGTTTAAGTGGGTTTTTCCTGCAATAGAGCTTGAGCCCAATCAGATTATTGTTCTATGGGCTTCGGGTAAAGACCGGCGAAATCCTCAAGGTCAGTTGCATACTAATTTCAGGATTGCCCGAAGCGGGGAAGAAGTAATTCTTACCGAACCGGCAGGAGAGCGAATTGATGAGCTTAAACCGGTGGAAATTCCTACTGATTGGTCTGTGGGACGTATCGAGGGTGATACTGAGAGGTGGTTTTTTTTCAAACAACCTACTCCGGGAAAACCAAACACCACAGAGGCGTATCAGGAGATTTTGGAATCACCACGGTTTTCACATACTCCGGGATTTTATGCGAGTGATTTTTTCCTGGAGCTGTCGCATCCAGACCCACAGGTCTCTATCCATTATACTCTCGATGGCTCGGTTCCCACTACAGAGTCGTCTGTGTATTCTGAGCCAATACACATACGTGACCGCAGTGAAGAGGAAAATGGAATTTCAATGATTCCTACCAATGATGTGAAAGTGGATCACTTTCAATGGACTCCACCTTTAGAAAACGTGGCAAAGGGCACTGTTATTCGTGCTAAAGCATTTAAACCAGGGTATTTATCAGATCAACCCGTTTCCGCTACCTACTTTGTGTTCCCTGAAGGAGCAAGTCGATATTCGCTTCCTGTGATATCGGTTATTACTGAACAGGAGAATTTTTTCTGTGATTCTATAGGAATCTATGTGCCTGGAAACAGCTATGTTCCAGGCGATTCATCTGTGCACAATCCTACCGGCAATTACACTTTGAGAGGGAGGGAATGGGAGCGGGAAGGAAGCATAGAATATTTTGACCCATCTACGGGTTTGGCATTGTCACAAAATGTGGGGTACCGTATTCATGGTGGTTATTCGAGGCGGTTTCAGAGTAAGAGTTTAAGAGTGTATGCAAGAAATGATTACGGTACAAATACACTCAACTATCCATTCTTCTCCGAATCACCACATGATCATTTCCGAAGGCTTATACTGAGATCCGGAGGCAACGATCAGCAACTTGGGATGATGCGGGATGCGGTAGCTCAGCTTGTCGTTAGAGATCTTAACTTTGTTACTCAAGGGTACAGGCCAACAGTAGTGTTTATCAATGGAGAGTACTGGGGGATAAAAAATATACGGGAACGGTATGACAGGCATTATCTTGAGCGTGTATATGGAGTTGACCCCGAGAATATTGATCTGCTCACACATTCCCACTACGCAAAAGAGGGTTCTGATGAACATTACTTACAAGTATACAATTTCATAAACCACAACAACATGGCTGAAAGCGACAATTATTCTAAGGTTAGGGAAAATATTGATGTGGACAATTTTATCGATTATTATGCCGCTCAGATAATTACCGGTAACCGGGACTGGCCAGATAATAATATTGACTTTTGGCGTCTGAGAGTTCCCTATCGGACAAATGCGCCAAAAGGGCATGATGGCAGGTATCGTTGGATGGCTTATGATTTAGATTACGGGTATGGGCTCTACACTGAACCAAGCACGGATGTAATCTATTGGATGATGCATCATAAACCAGAGTGGTCCAGAAGAATGTTTGTAAACTTAATTGAAAATGAAAATTTCAGGACTGATTTCATAAACAGAAATGCTGATTTGCTTAACACTACTTTCAAACCGCACAGAGTAACCGGTATTATAGATAGTGTTTCTGGTTTAATTGAACCCGAGATAGAAGAGCATATCCGGCGCTGGAATCAACCACAGGATTTAAATTCATGGTTCAATGAGATTGAAACGATGCGTGAATTCGCACGCAGACGCTATCACTATGTTCGACAACACTTAATGCGGTTTTTTGGACTGTCTGAAACCTCACAGGTTACAGTCTCTACCGATTTAGATAAGGGAAAAGTACGAATCAATACATTGCTCATAGATGAGCAGACACCGGGTCTTGAAGGCGCTCCCTATCCATGGAACGGTGTTTATTTTAAAGATAATCCGATTCGTTTAGAGCCTGTAAACAAAGAAGGATTTGTATTTAGCCACTGGCTTATAAACGGGCAAAGAGAGCAGGCTCCGGTTTTGAGTATAAATCCAAAGGCCGACATATCGGTGGAGGCTGTATTTACAACGAAAGAGAAAATAGCCAGAGGAAATGAATCACTCATACATTTTTTTCATTTCAATTCTATAAACGATCAAATCGATTCTGTTGGGGAACTAACTACTGTACTATCAGATTACAGCATAAATACTAACGCGCTAATATCGTATGAGGGTAGTGGTGAAGGCTATATGGATCTGGTGGAGGGAACTAAAGAAAACATACAATTGGATATAGGTGCCGGGCATGCACTCAGGGTAAGAAATCCTTCCTATAACCGAGCCCTTGTTTTTTGTATCCCCACAGAGGGCTTTGAGCATATAAACTTCAGCTATGCAGTAACCCGAACTACAAATGGCCCTACACAACAGTCCCTTTATTATTCCACGGCAAAAGGGGCACCTGAATGGGTACCCTATAAATCAGGTATAGAGATAAATGAAGAATATGAAACCAAATATTTTGACTTTAGTTCGATAGCTTCAATAAATGATAATCCTCACTTCAAAGTAAAGCTGCTGTTTAATGATCAATCGATGGGTAGCTCGGGAAACAATCGTTTCGACAATGTAGCAGTTAAGGGACGGCGTAGAAGAGAAGAGTTACTACACTATTATAACTTTAACACTCTTTCAGAAAACCTTGATCCAAACGGAAGAGTTCGTGTGGTTTCTTCAGATTTCAGTCTGAATGGAGAATCATCAATTACCTATGCAGGTGAAGGTATTGGATATATGGATGAAGTTGAGGGTACATATGTTAATAGTCGAAGAAATGATAGTTCCGGAAGCGCCCTGCGGGTGAGAAATCCATCAGCTGGTCGATCACTGGTGTTTAATATGCCAACAACCGGATACGACGACATTCTTTTTAGTTATGCTGTACGAAGAACCACCAATGGTGCAACAAAGCAATCTCTTTACTACTCTACTCAAAAGGATACTTCTTCATGGATACTGTTTGAGTCTAATATCGAGATATCTGAAGAGTTTACCGTGAATAGTTTTGATTTTAGTTCAGTAGAAGGAGTTAGTGATAATCCTTATTTCCGGTTAAAGATTACCTTTGATGAACAATCTATGGGTTCATCAGGAAATAATCGATTTGACAATATCACACTTGAAGGGGTCTCGGTAAGTGAGCCTGTTTTGCCAGACGAACCAACTGGTCTTACATTGTATCAAAACTACCCCAACCCATTTTCCAATTCAACCACAATTCGATTTTTTCTGCCGGAGCCTTCAACTGCTCGTCTTATAATATATGATCTTAGAGGCAGAGTTGTTGCAAGATTACTAAACGAATCACTTGACGAGGGCACTCATGAGGTCGTTTGGAATAGTAGAAATAGTGCTTCAGGAGTTTACATATATCGACTTGTCTATAATGGTAAATCGGCTGTAAAAAAGATGATCCTGAGCAGATAGAAGTACCATATTGGGGCCGGTGATCCAAACAGATTTCATGGTTTATATTGCTTGTATAACCGCTTTTTCCTGTTTTGTAGTTATCTCTTTTTGCTCTGAGTGAGCTTATCACTTAAGCGGTAACAATTGTCCGTGTTTTTGATCCCGCTCTTATAAACAGGCAAAAAAAAGTACACCGGCAAGGTAAAACAAGATTTAGATCTTTTCTTTAATTATTTTTACTATCTCTGTTTAATAAGGGTACAACTACAAGGATTGGAACTATGAAAACTCCCGCACAATATCTAGCTTTAGCTTTGGATAACATCTCGGGTTTCGAAGAGCTTAGAGCTCTTATTGCTGAAACTTCAAAGCATGTAGGTGTTTATAAACTTGGCCTTGAACAGTTTACCAGGTTTGGACCAGGTGTTTTGGATTTGGTCAGAGAAGCTGATCGAAAAATATTTCTCGATCTGAAGTTCCATGATATACCAAATACGGTAGCTAAGGCTGTTGCATCGGCTTGTGATCTTAAAATTGATTATCTTACCATTCACACACAGGGTGGGATTGAGATGATGAGAGCAGCGATGGATGTTGCAAAACAAGCAGACCACAGGCCGAAAATTCTTGGGGTTACTCTTTTAACGAGTATTAATCAGAACGCACTCAATAATGATCTTGGTGTAGCTTCTACTACAGAAAAATATGTCCTTCATCTTGCCTCAAATGCAGTAAACTCCGGTCTGGATGGCCTGGTCTGCTCTGCAAATGACCTGGAGACCATTAAACCGGTTTTGAAAGAAGGATTTGAAGTTGTTACCCCCGGAATACGACCAACAGGTGCAGCAAAAGATGATCAGAAAAGAGTTGCTACCCCAGCCTGGGCTATAAAAAATGGTTCGACTCTTCTTGTTGTAGGAAGACCTATAACCGGGGCTGAAAACAGAGCCGATGCAGCAGCGAAAATAAATCTGGAAATTGGGGAGGCTCTTAAATAACAGGCGACCAACTAAGTGGTGCACTTTCCGGCTGTATACCAATAAGGTATAGTTAAACAGCAAATGGTAGCAAGGGTATTATTTTTAATAAACGATGATTGTTTGTATTCACTTTGTTTTGAGGCGTTAAGAGTAAAATCATTATCATGGATTATAAGGTAGGAATCAATGCTCTTTGTTATTCAACAAACCGTGCAGGTATAAGTAATTATATCTACAATTTGTTACAGCAACTATCGAAGCAGTCACACAATGTTCAATTTACAGTTTTTCTTCCCCAATCTGCAAAAAAAGATTATGTAAAATTTGACAATTGCAAGATGGTTTTTCTTCCTGCCAAAAACATTCTTTTCAGAATCTTACTGGAGCAGTTGTTTCTTCCTATCCTTTTTTATCGTTTTAAATTAGACCTACTTCATTCACCCGGTAATATTTCGCCAATACTGTTATTCAAGAAAAATATTGTCACTATACACGATATCTATTTTCGTCACGACAAAAATCGGTTTACATTATTTAAAAAGGTCTATCTGTATCTGTTCACTCCCTTAACAGTTCGGTTCTGTCGTTCTGTTATCTGTGTATCCAGATATACTTATTTAGAAATTCTGAAATACTACAAAGTGGATCAAAGTAAGATAACGGTTATTGCTCAGGGATACTCTGTTGGATCAACTACATCGACTGCTATAAAGCCGGTTTTTAACAATTCGATCATCTCAAAACCATTTTTCCTTTTTGTTGGTACTATAGAACCAGGGAAAAACCTGGTCAACCTGATTAAAGCATTTAAATCGTTTCAATCGCAATATCAGTTGATTATTGCGGGGAAATTTGGTTGGAAGTATGAGGTTATTATAACTGCAGCCAATGAAGTCTCAGTGAAGGACGCCATTATTTTCACCGGGTATATCTCTGATTCCAATCTTACATGGCTTTATGATAATGCTAAAGCGTTAGTATTTCCCTCAATTTATGAGGGTTTTGGACTTCCTGTTATAGAAGCAATGTCCCGGGGGTGCCCGGTATGCTGTTCAGACACTTCATGCTTACCAGAAACAGCTGGAAATGCTGCTTTGTATTTCGATCCATTGAAACCTTCGGATATAAACGAAAAGATGAAAACCGTTTTGGATCCTGTAGTTAGAAAAGATTTAAAGAAAAAAGGTTATCTTAATGTAAAACGGTTTTCATGGGAGCATAGTGCCAGTGTTCTTTTGAATCATTATTTTGAAGTACTGAAGAATAGGTAAAATATGCAAATTGGAATAGACATTAAGACACTGCGCAACAAAAGGGCAGGGATTCAGAACTATGTAATTGAGCTGCTAGATAAACTTCAGAGTATAGATACACAGAATAATTACATCTTATACGAACCCAGTAAAACAGATTATACAATAAAAAACAGAAAATGGAAGCGGGTTCTGATTCGATCACGTTTACCTGGAACTCTGTGGATGCAATTTAGGCTTCCACGCAGGGTAAAAAAGGATAATGTGGATGTTTTATGGTGTCCTGAAGGGATTTCTCCTTTAAGAAAAATTAAGGGATGTAAAATAATTACAAGTATTCATGATTTTACCTTTATTCACTATCCACATACAATGCGTAAGTGGTCTTTTTTAATGTTAAAATTATTCTCCAGAAGAACGTTTTCTATTTCCGATATGATCACTACCAACTCCAATTTCACCAAAAGAGAGCTCTTTTCTTTATACAACCAAGTGATACTTCCCCCTGTTAGGACTGTTCCGTGCGGCTCTCCATACTGGAGTAAACCGGGAGATTACAGACCTGAAAAAAGATCCAATCACTTGCTTTTTGTGGGTAGCATTGAACCAAGAAAGAATATAGTTAAGCTTATAGAAGCGATGGAGAATTTGAAATCCAGGGGGCTGATTGTACCATTGCATATTATTGGCCTCAGGGGGTGGAAAAATTCAAGTGTTAAAGAAAAAATAATGCATAGTAGCTGCAGGGATACACTTATTTTAAAAGGATATCTGACTGAATCACAGTTGAAAGCAGAGTATCTCAACTGTAAGGCTTTCATTTTTCCAAGTATTTACGAAGGCTTTGGACTTCCTGTTCTTGAAGCCATTAGTCTGGATTGCTTGGTATTAACATCAAAAGACACTGTTATGCAAGAAGTAGCAAAAGAGCATGCTCTCTATTTTGATCCTAAAGATCCCCTTGACATAGCAAATGCCATTTGGAAAATCTATGAAGATCGCTTTGATCGGACAAAGTACCTAAAAAGGTCCAATAAATTGCTGAAAGAATATTCGTGGGATAATTCTGCTGAAAAGCTTTTACTACTATTCAAGTCTTGTTTAAGTAGGTGAATTCGATCTTAAGAGATCTCGATTTTTTTTCTCTGTTGAAAGTTCAAGAACTCTTTTTTGTGTATTTTAAATAAAGAAACATTTTCATTTCTGATCTCTTTGTAACGTTTTAAACCTCTAAAGGCATCAATGCGTGCCTTAAGATATAATCCGGGTTTACCCAGCTTTAGAAGAAACACTCTAATGACCCTTAGCTCCATTAGAAGAATAAACAATGAACGTTTTAACAGTAATTGGGTTGGATAATTTTTGTACAATAACCATATTCTGTTTCTTTCTCTGTAATAATATCTCAAAGCATTGATTTTTTTGAAACTGTAGCCCTCACGGTGGTAAACAACAGCTTCAGGATCATAAAGGCACTTCCAGCCATGTAAAAAAGCTCGAAGGCAAAAGTCAGTTTCTTCCATGTAAGCGAAAAAATCAGGATCAAAACCACCAAGTTGATCTATAAGGCTCTTTCTGATTATTGCGGATCCGCCATTAGCACTGATAACGTAACCCGGCTTGGATGTTAAAGTCATATTGCTATTAAAGGTGGTTTTAAAACCGTACGGCATTAAGCTTAGATCGGCTTTAATTGTATGGTACAATCCATCGATTTTTTCCCGGCAATAATAATTCATTTGACGGCAACTGATAACTCCAATACCTGGATTTTTCTCTAAAAATTTTATAGGGGAATTGAGCCAGTTTGGTTCTACTATCATGTCATTATTTAAGGTTACTACATACTTGCCTCTGGCATGCTGAAAACCTACATTGTTTCCAGCCGAATAGCCAAGATTGGTTGAGTTAACCACAAGGCGTATGTCTTTATATTGAGAAATGATCTCTACGGATTTATCTGTTGAGGCATTATCAACGATAATAATTTCGATAGCACAATATTCTGTTTTCCGTAAAGAGTCAATACACTCTTCCAACAGATCTTCGCCATTCCAGTTTAGGATAAGCAAAGAAACAAGCGGAAGGTTATTGGTAGAATTTTTTGGATATGAGGTCATTAATTTACCCCTCTACAAAGCAGCAGAAACATTTATTTATTACGATGAAATTTGAACCATAACAATAGTTTAAAAAAGTAAAAAAAATAGCTGAACCTAAGATTATTAAGAGAGCAAAAACGTTTGGCTTGTTTTATAAGTTTTTGATGAGTAGAAAGAAATCTGGGGATATTTCTTACCCTGAATAAAAACCATGATGGTGATTCTGACTCAGTAGATATTCCAATTACATTGTGAGAATGTACTCTGTATTTCATAAGTTTTTTATTAATCCCAAAAATTTTACCGCTGTAAGCTGCATTCAGCGATATCCACCAGTCATGTACTACTGCTTCAGGTGGAAAGGGTAATGTTTTAGTTAAAAGGGCACGGTTAAATAACATGTTACACCCAGGAGAAAAGTTTCTGAAAAAATTTATATAGAGATCTGAAATGCAGGTAATTTTTATGTTTTCTTTTTCCCAGAAAGAATTATAAATGACCTTTTCATTTGAATCTATTATTTGCAGGTCAGAAAAAAGTAGTATGGGTGTAGTTCTTTTAAGGTTATGAGCCCTGATGTGAAAATGAAGTGATTCAACCATTGACAGTATTTTGTTTTCATTCCAAATATCATCCTGATCACAAAGCATAATTAAATCAGAAGTACTGTTTTCAAGCAAACGTGAAAAACTGGATATGACACCCAAACGCTGATTGTTGGTTGGTATAATAATAACTTTTTTATTGTGCTTCGATTTAAATTCTTTGATTATCCTAACTGTTTTATCAGATGATTGGTCGTCTCGTATAAAAAGCCTCCAGTTTTTATACGATTGCCGTTCAATTGAACATAGCAAATCGGACAGGTAAAGCTGTCCATTATAAGTTGAAAGCAAAATGTCTACAGGGTCTTCAATCATTATGTCCAAAGAATCTTTTTTTAATGGTGATCAGTAAGGTTTTGCAGATAGGCATCAAATTTTTTTATTGATAGTTCCCAACTGAAGTTTTGTATGCTTCTGTAAGCTTCTTTTGAGTAGAGGACTCTTTTTTCTTTATTCGTAACTAAAATCTCAAGAGATCTATAGATGCTTTCAGCTGAGTTAATTTCTGCGTGGACTACATTTTTTCCATTACCAATTATTTCCATACACCCCACATTGGTAGCTACCAAAGCACACTGACAAGCCATAGCTTCAGGTGCGGTTAAACCCCATCCTTCTCCTCTGCTGGGGAAGAGGAATATATTGGCATCCTGATACAATTTAAGCACTGTTTTTTTGGGGGGATTTTTATAGTAATTAAAAGAAAAAGTACTCTTTGGAGGATCACAAAAACCAAAAAGCGTAATAACTACGTGTGGGAATGATGCTTTAATTTTGCTCAGGGCTTGAAGTGCTTCAGCACATCCTTTAACGTCAAGATCTTGATACATTAAAAGAATAGATGGAGGATCATATCTTTTTGCAGCAGGAGGTTTAAAGAATTTTAAATCTACTCCGTTGTGTATTTCCAGACTAACATTCCTTTTTGAGATAGATTCGACTTTTTTTGTGAGCCAGGGAGATATAGTAATCAAATTAAGAGGGAGTGAATAACTCTCTTTAATTTTGTCTACGAAACCATACCAGGTTTCATAGCCCTGAATAAAGTACGCTTTAATCATATTGCTGTTACTATTTATGCGGGCAACATCGTAAGATGTTGGCCATGCTGTTGCTACTAGAATATCACATTTGCTCAGGAACAATTTTCTGATAAGAATTACTGGTTTGACCTTAAATGGAGAGGTGAACCAGTTAATTTGAGTTTTATATCGGATGATATTTTTTATAAATACTTTTATTTGCCACAATGTACTACTCAGCCCCTTTATATTTGATAGTTCTTTGTAGGGTATCAGTGGATAATATACTTCAACAGTGTATCCAAGTTTTTGGAGTCCGCGGCAATATTCTAATACTACAGCAACTCCTCCACAATTATCAATGAAAGGGAGTACAAAAGCAATATTCAGTTTCTTTCTCATGGTTCACAGTGCTCATAACTTTTAGGGTTAAAGAAAAATTTATTTCCATTTTTCCAAAACTCAGTGATTTCGTTTATCGACAGAAGGCTAAAGAGAAAAATACTGCCTACGAGATACCCTGCGAAAATAGCTGCAAAGGTTAAAATGTTCATTTCATACGTGTGCCTGGAAATAAATATAACAGCAGGGGAAAGAATAATCGCAGGAAGCCATCCAATGAATATATCGGATACAAAATTGTAAGAGGTAATTTTAATAGATGTATAAAATAGCACTACACTTGAAATGTTGGCAACTATATTGGCAATACCAAAGCCAAATATGCCATATTTTAGCAGTAATGGTACACCTAATCCTATAGTGATTATCATCCAAAGGATACTGATTTTGAGATTAATTTTTGGTTGACCTGCTGCATTATTAATACACATACAAACTGAAGATGTTGGTAAAAACAAATTTGCAGACCATAAGAAGTAAAACAGTTCTTTACTAACCAGCCATTTATCTCCGAAAACCAATACAATAAAATCATTTACATTAATTAATATAAAAATAGATAACACAGCTACAATAATATTGCTGCTTCGAATTGACAACTTAATTAATTGATGTAATAAACGTTTATTGTTAATCGCTCTTGAAAAAGCAGGAAAAAAGAGTCGGTTAAGAATAAAGAGCAACATTATGGGAATGCCAGCTACAGTTGAGGCCATATTGACAATGCCAGTTTTGTTTATCCCCAGGATAAGGCCGATTATAACCGGTGAGAAAGAATCTTTTAACATATTAACAAAAACAGCTAACTGGTATGGCAGGCCAAATTTCAGGTGTTTTTTCAAAACAAGCCATTTTAATTTAAAACGATATTTGGTTGGTTTTAAAAAGTTTATAATGAGTACACCGATCAAAGCCCTTGCAAACAAGGCCAAAGTAAAACTGTAAGGCCCCCAATTGTGATAGGCGAGAAAACAGGCTAAGAAGTTATAGGTAAAAGCTTGGATAATTTCAGAAACGGTTAACCATTTAAAATCAAGGTGTCTTTCTAATGTTACGGTGGGGATTACACGAAAAACCATTACCGAAAAAGACAGTACAATTATATAAAAATAGACTGAATAATCTTGAGAAAGTCCATAAAGCTCACAAATATGAGGTATTAACCATAGAAACACCAGAGAAGCAAGAAGAGTTAGGACTACCTGGGCTGAAAAAATAGTATGAAAATCGTCTTGGTTGGGCTCATTTGAGTTTTTTATAATGCTTGCACCTAAACCTATATCACCAAAGTTGTTTAAAAAAGCAAACAAAAAAAACACAATTCCATAAAAACCATAATCTTCAATGGATAAAAACCTCGCAAGGAGAATCCCGCCAGAAAAATTCATACCTTGTACAATAATCTGCCTGAATATGAGCAGCATTATTCCAAAGCTTGATCTTTTAGAGACAGAATAGGCCAAAGGGACTTCTTTGGAAGCTTCAATTCTGTTTTGCAATCCAATATCCTTGTCGTGATTCATTTAAAAGTGGAATCGACATGAAAAACCCTCGTTAATATATAACAAAGTATTTTAATAGTCTGAGAAAAATAATAAATTACCTTCTTAGATTTTAAAACTGTAAGGTGAAAGAATAATACTTTATAGTTATAACGGTAATTTGCTATACTTAAATTAATTTAAATTCCTTTTTTTATTAATACTTAGGTACTTATTAAAATTGTGGCAATAATCATAATAAGTGCGATGAGCAAGGTCGAAAAATTTGAAAGGGCATTACATCGTGATATATATTTGTTAATAAACACTTTCAAAGATTTTACGGCTTAAAACACAGATTATGCATATTTTAGAAATACTTACAGTTTGTTTGCGAAAAAAGCTTTTGTTTATTATTATACCGTTCGTTGCATCGGTAGTAGCCTTCACGATCTCATCACTACTTGAAGAAACATTTTATACAGAAATCCGTCTGCGTATTGATGATCCCAACTCAAACCAAATGTCTATATTCGCCGATGTTGGAAAAAGTCTTAGTAATTATTTTGGAGATGCTTTTAAAGATGAATCTAAAGAGTTATACATGGAGATTCTTTCTGGACGTGAAAATTTGATTTCAGCGATTAAGGAGTTTGAACTCGATACTCTCTACAACCGCAGGGCCATGGAGCTGACGCTTGAAGACTTCAAAGATAATCTTTTCATAGGTTCTCGCAGTAATGGAATTATCATATGCGGCTTTGAGGGTAGCGACCGACAGTTAGCTTTAGAGTTGGTAACATTTATGGTTAACCGGGCCAATGAAAAATTCCTCCAGCTACAGAGAGAACGGTTGTTATTAAATACTGAGTTCCTTGCCCAAAAAAGGGATGAACTCTTAGATACATTAGATACTCTTAATGAAGAACTTATCTTATTTTATCGTGATAATAATGTAATTAACATCAGAAAACAGATAGAGTTATCACTTTTAGCTTTGTCCTCCTACGAAGAACAGTTAAATTCATTGAGGTTAAGTAAGTCATACTCAAGTAGTGCTGTAGGGAAAAATGCCCCCATGAGCCGGGAGTTAGAAAATAAAATCAGAGTGCTTGAAAGAGAGTTTAGAACACTAAGAGGGAATTTTAGTGATGATTACACGCCATCACGTCAATCTGTTTTAATTAATACAGATTGGGGTTTGGAAAAAATGCTCTACGAAAGAATTTTAACTACAAGGGTTGGTTTTGTGGAAGAAATTCTGGTTCTTTTGTCTAAAGAATTAGCGTTGTCAGAGTCACAGCTCTCACGTGACATCCCTGTGATTCAGGTTGTTCAGGAAGCGTATATCCCAGATTGGAAAGTTGCCCCGAAAAGATCGGTGTGGATTATAGTAGCATTCAGCATTGCATTCCTTGGTACTGTATCTTATGTTTTATTTTCTGCATTTCTTAAAGGAGAACTTAAATGCTCTTCTGAAGAAAACCGGCAACGAGTTAAAGCCTTAATTGAGGCATTGAAAAAATGAAACCACCATTACTGGTTTCATTGTTACTGGTTTTATTATCTGTTGTCGGTGTTTCAATACTTACCTTAGGTACACACCTTTGGATCACAGTGTTAATGAGTACCGCACTAGCATTTTCCTTTGTAATAAGTATCATATATAATAAGCACTCTTTTCTTTTTGTAACGATTTTCTTTCTTAACCACTTTATTAGTATGGATGGTATCTATTATACAAGGGCTTCGATCGTAGGTGTTCTTTTCCTTTTTTCCCCTTTCATACTTTTTGTAAGAAAACCTTCCCGTTTATTTCCATTACTTTTAACGGTGGCTCTTTTTGTCCTGTATTACTCTCTAGTTGTTGTATTCAGCCCTTATTCGCTGAACATATATTGGGTTACACTACATTTTGAAGCTATTATTGTGTTTTGTATCACCTATTTTTTCTTTTGGAGTAAAGAAGATATAAAAAATGTACTTCTCCTACATCTTTTGCTGCTGGTTGTTTTTGGTATTGCTGAAATATTATTTACCAATCAGCCAAGGATACGTGGCCCGATGCAAACTGCAACCGGTTTTGCTGTTTTGCTTACAATAATCTGGTCTATCTGGGTTACTATGGAGATATTTGAAAAAATTCCTCGATATTATCGCATCATAGGAATATCAACAGTTACTTTAGTGGTATTGGTTGCATCCGGAACCAGAATGTCCTTAATTGGAGTCGTCCTTACAATTTTGTTAATACTTTTTATAAAAAGTTTTTTTGTGGCAAAAAGTTCAAAAATTATAAAAATGGTCAAATTTGCAGTATCTTTTTCATGTATTGTACTATTGGTTACTATAATCTGGTTTTTGCTTCCAGATGATTTAATAGTGAAACAAGGCTTTTATTCAATACTTAGGGGTGAAATTGATGAAAGCAATATGGGCAGGTTAATTGTGTGGTACACAGGTTTTCAGGCATTTTTGGAAAACCCGGTTTTTGGTATCGGAAATGGAAATTTTCAACAATACCTACAAGAAACATTTGCGCATATTCCATTTGAAATGCACCATTTTTCTCTTTCTCACGCTCATAATATTTTTCTAGTTGTTTTGAGTGAAAATGGCGCTTTAGCACTCTTATTTATATTCATTATTCTGGGGCTTGCCAATTATTATTTAGTTAAATATTTGAGGCGACCTCATAGTGAGGCTCCAATGTATGGTTTAGTTGTTGGTTTAGTTGTTTTATCTGTTTTAGGTCTTTTTGATACTATACCAAATTTTCCTTCAACATTTATCTGGTCTGCTTGGTATCTTGGTATATTACTACGGTCGACTTTAGAGGAAAAAAATAATAATACTTATATTGCATCTCCTTTGCACAATTACGGGGGCGCCCAGTGAAAACTACTTTAAAAATACTATCTTTGATTGTTATCAACCTGGTCATTACAGTTTCCGCACTAGATTTAGGGGAGCATCAGCGAAGAAGCTCTTCCACTTTACAACCTCTTGGTGCAGAGAAAATAAACGGCAATGGTGATCTTTATGGCTCGGCGTCATCCCGCCCGTCAGCATTTTTCGATTATGTTTCTATAGATGAGAGTACTTATTTGATAGGGGGTGGTGATAGATTTTTCATCTCTTTCATCTCAAACCCTACGTTACGCTATACCGCTACTATTGACAGACGTGGGAATTTGTATATTCCAGAACTTGGTCTCATTGAAATTGGCAAAAGGGCGTCTCTGTTGGAAGCAAAAGAGACAATTAAAAATTACTTAAAATCCGTAAGCAATGAGCAAGATTTCTATGTATCTCTTATTCAGCCCAAAACTGTTAATGTAAACATATATGGTATACTCGACAATCAGGGTGCATTTGAATTCAGTGGTAATACAAGGCTTTTTGATGCCATAAAGATGGCTAATGAAGGAAAAATACCTCCCAATGGGGATATAAGGCGAATTCAAGTAGTCAATAGGGGAGAAATTAAAGAGTTCGATCTTAAGGCTTTTCTGTATCTAACAGATGATACCCAAAACCCATACCTTAATCATGGTGATAAAATAAGAGTACTTCCTGTAACCCGGAAAGTTACCGTAAATGGCCCTGTTCTGAACCCACCTCCCGGGGTTTACTCTGTAAAAGAGGGAGAAACACTGGCTGATTTTCTTTCGCTTTTTACTTTCGATGAATCTGCCGATACCTCAAGAGTGGAACTTCACAAAACTTCATCATCACAAAGAAACTTTCATACTATAAGTGACAATAGTGCTGTCCTTTCTAATCTTGATGTCATAAACATCCCCCCCAAAAAGAACCATCCGAGGATCAAAATGGTTCACCTTACAGGAGAAATAGCCCGACCTGGTGTTTATTCGATAATTAAAGATGTAACTACTGCCAGAATGGCTATTGAAAATGCAGGGGGGGGCAAAGAATCTGGAAATCTGGATCGGGCTGTGATTATAAGGCATGGAAAACATCTGCCGGAACGCTTTAGTCATGGTGCATCAAAACTTTCTGGGGTTAGACCTGAACTTAGTACCTCATTATCGATGATATCCTCAACCTCTGATCATGCAATAATAAGACTCAGTGATAGCACTAAAGATGTGATACTTAAAAAAGGTGATCAGATATATGTACCTAAATTGGATGATTTTGTCTATCTAAGTGGAAGCGTTAACAACCCAGGGGCCTATCCCTATGTACCGGGGCAGAACCGCTCGTATTACATAAGTCAGGCTGGAGGACTGGCCAGAAATGCAAGTCGCACAAATATTCAGGTTGTAAAAAGGTATGGTGAAGCCGTTCAGGTCGTGGATACAAATGAGATTGAGCCAGGGGATATAATAACAGTACCGGCTTCTCAACAGTACAGATTTTTATCCACGGTTTTTATTCCTATCATAACGGCTATTGCTACAACTGTTTCTGTTGGTTTAGCTATTTATAATACTGCTAAGTAAACACAAACAGTCGGAAAGACGGGAACTGAATTACAGTACAGTAAAATTCTGGGGAAGAGGAGTTTTAGGTTTTGTAACCAAATGCTTCTCTTAACCAAATCAGTAATTTGTTAGAAACGGCGAGAAGCTTGTTTGTTTAATTCTTCTAACAACTTCATATATTATAAAATACTCACCATGACTTATATTTAAGGGTATAAAAGTTACTGCATTTCTGTAACCGTAAGATTCGTTCATCTTCAAAACTGTGCCTTTAGGAGTAGAATTCTGCAACAACCCCTTTCCACCTTTCGTATCCTCGATGCTAACCTTAACCGTCTTCGTGAAGCCCTCAGGGTCATAGAGGAGTTTTTTCGGTTTTATAAAGATCAGGAGGATGCTTCTGTAGAGATTAAGTCGTTGCGCCATCTTTTACCTGATATCGAGAAGTCCCTTGGAAGCGGCAACCTTCTTAAGGCCAGAGATACAGAAAAGGATTGTTTCTCCCGTGAGTGTCGTCCAGAAGAGATGAAGCGGGCTGTGCTTGAAGATGTACTTCGCGCCAACTTCAAGCGTGCTCAAGAAGCTTCACGTTCAATTGAAGAGTATTCAAAGCTTACCGAGACTCCCGAGGTGTCCGAAACTGCAAAAAAGATTCGCTTTTTACTATATTCCATAGAAAAAAATGTTGTAATCGGGGAAAGAGATGGCTAAAAGAAAGAAAACCGTTAAAAGCACCGATAAAAAGAGTGATAAAAAAAACTCCTCGGATATAACCAATGGAATATGGGGGATAATATTTCTGTCCCTGGGGTTTTTGGTACTGTTGTCTTTGCTCTCGCACTTTGTGGCACCTGGAGAAAATATTCTGGGTCCTGTTCTGGGGGACAGATTAGCCAGTGGAATGATCTATTTCTTTGGCTCCCTCTCATCTTTGAATGTTCCTGTATCCATTCTCCTAATAGGGTGGTCACGTCTTAAAGCTGAACCTCTAAAGTATAAGCATCTGCTTTTTTTTAACACTATCGCGCTTCAGCTCTGTGTACTCTTTGCAATACGTCACCTTCCTCATATCAGCCCAGACTATATAAGCACGGTTCAGTCCAACTATCTGGGGGTGATGGTTATACAGTTCATAAAACCTGTTTTTGGGAATCAGGTATTTGGACCCTATTTTCTTACTGTGCTGGCCATGACGGTAACGGTACTTTATGCCTTAAAAATAAAGCCCCAGTTTATAGCGCATTTTTTTGCCGGTTGGATTCAACAAGGTTGGAGCTGGGTTTGTAAAACCTACGACGCAATGATCCACTCATTTAAAGCATCACCTCCCATTCGTTCTGAAAGCGATGATAGCGCGGGAGCAAAAAGGAGATCCTCACAAAAGGAAAAAGAGAAAAACGACAAAAACCAGGATAAAGAGGAGAAAACTCCTGAAATTCAAACTCCTGTTATTGCTCAGGCAGCGGTTCCTGCTCTTGAAGAAAGTGCCAGAGAGGCGGTGGGGGCACCAGTTGCTTCGGGACCCAAAAACCCCGGCATTGAGGAAGATGCTAAAAAGCGTCTTGAAGAGGAAATTGCTGCTTTTAGGGCCAAAAAGAGTCAACCAATCCAAATTATGTCTATTGAGACTCAGGAGGTGGAATCAGAAGCAGAATCTGAAATCGATGAGGACAATTACATGGATGGTGGTACTATTCCTGTTGATATAGCTCAGGGCGCTGAAGGCGAGGTTGATTCACACCTGAAGATGACAAAGCCCTCTGTGCCACAAAAACCCTATGTTGTACCGTCGGCAGAAGTTATCCCGGATCCACCCCCTCTTACGGGTATGATTGATAAGGAGACTATAGAGCGTAACTCAGTTATTCTCGAGAAAACCCTGATGAATTTCGGTGTTGAGGGTAAAGTGGTGTTTGTAAGCCCGGGGCCGGTTGTTACCCGTTATGAAATTGAGCTTGCGCCGGGAATAAAGGTAAGTAAGGTTGTGGGGCTCCATGATGACATATCGATGGCGGTAAGTGGGCAGAGAATAAGAATCGAGGCACCTATACCGGGAAAATCTGCTGTGGGCATTGAGCTTCCCAACCCAGAGCGGCAGATCGTTCATTTCAAAACCATTCTTACTTCAGATGTATTCAGAAAAACCCGGGCAAAGGTACCCGTTATTATCGGGACGAATATATCGGGTGCTCCCTATGTCACCGATATAACCAAAATGCCTCATGTTCTTATCGCGGGACAAACCGGATCCGGGAAAAGTGTGTGTATAAATTCGATTATCTGCAGCATGCTTATGACCAAAAAACCCGAAGAATTACGGCTAATCATGATAGATCCAAAGAAAGTGGAACTTGCGTTTTACGAAGGTATTCCGCATTTGTTGTCACCTGTAGTAACCGAGTCCAAGCTTGCGGTGAAAGCTCTTCAGTGGGGGGTTGTAGAGATGGAACGTCGCTACAGGATGCTTGCAAAGGTTGGTGCACGGAATATCGAATCCTTTAATACCCGGGTGGATTCGGGAAAACTAAAAGGTATTCTGCCTGATGAAGACAATAAACAGCTTCCCTTTATCGTTATCATAGTTGATGAACTTGCGGATCTTATGATGACTGCATCAAAGGATGTGGAGGGGCTAATACAGAGAATCGCTCAGCTTGCAAGGGCTGTGGGGATTCATTTGATCGTGGCTACCCAGCGTCCTTCAGTGGATATTATTACCGGTCCGATCAAAGCCAATCTTACCTCAAGAATTGGCTTTCGCACAATTCAGTCAACTGATTCAAGAACTATTCTGGGGCACGTAGGGGCAGAAAAGTTACTTGGAATGGGTGATATGCTGTTTTTGCGTAACGGCGCCCCTGAGATCGAACGGTTTCATGGTGCTTTTATATCCGAAGAGGATGTGGAAACAATAGTAGAAGAGGTACGCAGTCAGCAGATTGAAATCGAAAAGATCGACTCGTTTCAGGATGCTGTGGAAGAGGGGGGGCCTGCAGAGGTCAGTATCGCAGGTGAGAGTGACCGTGATGAGTTGTTTGAAGATGCTGCCCGGACGATTGTGTCAATTGGACAGGGTTCTACGTCTCTTCTTCAACGTAGAATGAAGATCGGTTATGCCCGTGCGGGGCGTCTTATGGATGAGCTTGAGCGGGCGGGCATTGTTGGTCCACAGGAGGGCAGCAAGGTAAGAGAAGTATTGCTTAAACCCGCTGAACTTGATGAGTTAATGAGCAGATGGAAGTAAGAGAGGAGAAAAACGGTGAATTATTTTAAAATTGCAGCAGCTTCTGTAACGGCATTATTGTGTTTTTCATCGGTGGTGAATGCAGATGTGTCTGGTTTGATGAATCGCATAAGGGAAAACTATAATCCTGAAACTACCATGCATGCTCAATTTGAGCATACAATTTTCTGGAGCATTAGGGAGAGAGAAGAGAAAAGGGAAGGGGAGCTGTTTTTAGCACCGGGTGAGCGATTTAAGGCTAAACTGGGTAATGATTTGTTTGTAAGTGACGGAGAAACCTATTGGCAGTACAGTAAAAGAAACAATCAGGTTATAATACATCACCTTTCAAGTATCGACCTGTCTCACCAACCCTCCCAGTTACTTTCCACCTATATTACCAACCACTCCTTTGAAAAAGCAGGTCACGAAGACGGGTTTCTGGTTTTGAGATCAACTCAGTCAGATCAGAACTACTCCTCTATACAGGCATGGGTAGATGAGGAGAGTGCGATAGTAAAAAAACTGCAGCTTGTGGATAAAAATGATAACATTAATACATATTTATTTAGAAAAACGGTTTTCGGTAACCCTGTTACCCCCGAAACATTCCAGTTTGCTATCCCCGGGGACACTGATGTACAGGATATGAGGGAGTGAAATGCTGCAGATTGAATCATTGTCTTTTTCGTTTTTAACAAAAGCGCTTTTGATTTTTGTGAGTACAGTGTCGCTTGCCTACTCACAATTTGATGAAACCTCGGAGATAACCTCAAATAACATCCTATCACTGAGCGGATCAGGCGACACCCTGTGGATTGCAACGGACAGAGGGTTTAATCTGATTGAAGGGCTTAAGGGAGATGACTGGAAAGGGTTCAGAAATAACAGCCCTGGTGAACAAATTATAGGTATGGATTTTAGGGATGGGGTATTTGCTGCCCTTCTTCTAAATTCTCACGCTACTCATCCTGCAAAAATCTGGCATTACGAACATGAGGGTCAAAATCAGCACCAAATTTCTATTGAATGGCCCGACGCTGTTCGCTCAGAAATGGAGACAACCCCAACCGGCATCGTCGCTTATGGAAACTATTTCTGGATAGCGTCTCAGGATGGTGGCCTTGTGCGCTTTGATCCCTTGTATCGCGAATTTAAAGTTTTCCTGCCCGGCTCAGAAGATTCAGATGATCTTTCCGGGTTTATTCCCCCTGCACAAAACACTGAAGAATACTCAGTTCAAAGTGTATCTCTTATGGATACGGTGCTTGTCGTTACTACTCCATCCCGGGTGTTCCTGTTCAATCCTTCTGACAACAGTTGGAGTGAAGAGGTAAGTACATCGGTTTCCGGGAATGGGTATGAGAATTTCCAGGCTGCGTTTGCACTACAGCATGAAGAGAAAAAAGTTCTTTATGGTTTTATTGGTTCTGATGAGCAAACGCCTGCTTCCTTATTCCGCTACTCTTTTGAAACAGAAAACTGGACCCGGGTGTTTTCTCAGTCTCCTCAACTTGTTTCAAGCGCCGGATACAACGGCTATTTCTATACTGTATACGAAGAAAACCAAATAAATCTTCACCAGGATACTCTGTCGGTTTCAAGTGATTACAGCTCTGCTTTATCTCCTGTGATAATCGAGGATTACCATGATTATCAGGCCCGAATGAGCAGAATCGTTCAGGGAGAGTATCCCCAACGGGTTAATGATATCCTCTATTTACCCCGTAGCGACTCTTCCGGTACGCTTGTCGTTGCTACTTCCGCAGGTTTATATATCAGTGATAATGAGCAGTTAAGTGCTGATGGCTCTGAATTTCGCATTGTTCAGCATATGAGAAAAATAAGGGCTGATGAGACCTATGCTCTTCCTGGTATTATAAGGGAATCGGCAGACAGGCGATACGACAGAGCGGTCTTTGTGTACCGGCTTTCCCGTGATGCACGGGTGAGTATTGATATTTATGATTACAACATGAGTCATGTTAAAAATATAGTATCCAATTCCATGCGTACAGCGCAAAGCGCGACCGGGCGCAGTACTGAACCATCATCTGATTATTGGGATGGTACGGATACTCATGGCAGAGTTGTTACTCCGGGTGTTTATTATTACAAGATCAGCTCAAGTGAGGGAGAAAGATTTTTTGGTAAAGTTATCGTTGCGAAGTAAAATTTTGTCCTCAGCAGCGCTGGTTATGGTATTGGCAACCGGTTCTTTCGCATCACGCAGTGCTGGTCGTACCGATGCGTATATAAGGCCTGCGGCAGGAGCTGCTGCTATGGGGTTTGGGGGGGCATACAGTGTCGCCCCCGATTATCTGATCTCCTGGTACAACCCTGCTCATCTTGCTTCACTGCGCCAGACCAGGGCTTCGCTTGGAGGAGGGTTTCGCTCTCTTGGCAGAAGGGAAGGAGCTGCATCATTGCAGTTTAGGGTTCCACCGAGACTCGGCGCCGGTATCTCTGTTCTCTACAGGGGAGATCCGTCTATCAGGGGACTATATGATGGGTACTACGAAGGTGGAACTGTGGTTAGAGAGGAGGCTCTTGAGCGTACGGCGTTCACTTCAATAACTACAAAATTTGCCGTGGGGTATAATTTCTCCCGTGCGCTGAAGCTGGGTGCTTCCATTGGCGTATTCTACCAGAGTTTGCCAACGACTCCAAATGATGACGGTGAAGTGCTTAACTCATCTGTTACAACCATAGGCGGGTTTGATTTTGCGGCTCAGTACACAGTTACTGAACCCTGGATAATTGCTCTGCAGTTAAAAAATCTGGGAGGCCGTGTGAAATGGCACTTTGAAGATGTAGACTGGAGCAGACCTCCCCGGGAGGAAAAAATAGTCCCCTCTTTTGTGCTTGCAAGTCACCTGACAAGTGAATTGGCAGAACGGGTTTTTATCTGGAATTTGGATTTGGTCAATTATTTCCCCGATACAGACGGTGATGACCTTATTTCACCGGAGATGGTTATTCATACTGGTGCTGAGTGGCAGTATAGCAGTAATTTTTATATTCGTGCCGGCATAGGTGATATAGAGATTAATAGTGATATTTATCGTAACAGTTCTGAATTTTTCAGGGCGTTTTCCCCTCGTTTTTCCGCAGGGTTTTCCTGGGATATGGTGAATGTGATGGAGGGTGTGCGACTAAATTATGCAATAGCCACCGACAGAATCTGGGCTGGGGTGGATCAGGCGATGGATATAACATTCATTTTTTGAGGATTTAACTATGGTTTTGCAATGTAAGGTCTTCAGGTTACTATTTATAGTTTTGGCCCTCTTAAGTGTCACACTTTTGGCAAGAGATCCAAGAGGGTCTGGTTTTATTTTTGTTGAAGAGCCTCTTAATCCCCGGTTGACTGCCATGGGGGGGGCTGGTACGGCTGTTGGTGCGGGAGGCTTTTCTTATTATAATCCTGCACAACCCTTTTTTACCGGTGTGCCCTACGTATCGGTTGAGTTTGGACAGATTTCAGGTGATTTGAACAAGGGTGGTGCAGAGACTGCGATTATTACTTCCAGGTGGTTTGCTGGGTTAAACTTCTCTACTCAAACTATCGATTTTCAGACTGCTACTGAGCGGGGGCCCGGTGAAATGGATTCTCAGCAGGGTACACTTGCGGCTTTGACACTTGGTACCATAAGGGATGATTTCGCTTTGGCATTGGCCTTAAATGGCCTTCAGGACCGTATAGGATACTCAAATACCTATCACGCGCTTTCGGCCAGTGCGGGCATTGCTTACAGGGTGATACCGGGCAGACTTAATTTTGGCGCAGCTGGTTTTCATGCAGGGAGAAACAGAAGTAGTATGAACGATTCACTGGGTATAACACGCTTTGTCAGGGCCGGTGTTTCGTATGAAGAGAGGGTCAGAGAGATCCCTTTCACTGTTGCTGCTGACGTGGTGTATAGGGATGAAACTGCAGAGTTTCTTTTTCCGGTTGGCGTTGAGGTGCGCCCGTTACCCATGCTGGCCATACGGGCAGGCAAAAGAATCGGGCACCCAACTGATGTGTTTAGTGCTGGTGTAGGGCTTGATACCGATAATTTGTCATTTGATGTATCATTTGTGACAACAAAATTGGTTAGGGACTATGGAATGAAATGGTCAGCGGGGGTTAGTTATTATCTCCGGCCACGCCCCACAACTCATGAATTCAAGCCAATGGAGATAAAAGCCGATTATAGTAATGGGCAAAAGGAGCAAATAGAGGAGACGCTAACCATCGAGCGGCAAGAGAAACCGGTTCGGGCAGAGATTCACTTAGAAGAAGCAGATGAATCTGTTGAAGCGGAAGAAAAATCGGTACAGAAAATGCAGGAGAAAACTTTAGAGGCTCCTACTGATCTGCAGACCGACGAGTTTGAAGCAGCAAAAAGCGAATATGAAGAAGAACGGTAAGAATGATAACTGTTCAATTTAGGATAAAATACTACTTTTTTTGATAAATTAAACCTCTATTTTGCTCCAGGGGTTTCAAAATTGAAGTAAACTATTGTATTTTTGAAGTTTAATATGTTAAAATGCTCATTAGGATTAAAGAATCCATACAACCAGTTTTATTAGAGGCGCACATTTATGGGATTTCCTTTTATTTCAAACGACCTTGGAATTGATCTTGGTACTGCCAATACGTTGGTGTATGTAAAAAGCCGGGGCCTTCTTATCGATGAGCCTTCAGTTGTTGCGGTAGACAAGAACACCAAGAAGGTTGTGGCAATAGGACTTGAGGCAAAACGGATGCTTGGTCGTACTCCCGGGGAGATTGAGGCTATTCGTCCTATGAAAGACGGGGTTATAGCTGATTTCGATCTGGTTGAGCAGATGTTAAAATATTTTATCAGGAAGGTCCAGAAATATCGCTTCTATTTTCGTCCGCGTGCTGTGATTGGTGTTCCATCTGGTATTACTGAGGTGGAAAAAAGAGCGGTGGTGGATTCAGCAGAAAGCGCAGGTGTACGGGAAGTGCATCTTGTTTCTGAACCTATGGCTTCAGCAATAGGGATGGGTATACCTGTAAATGAACCGTCGGGAAACATGGTTATCGACATTGGGGGGGGGACTGCAGAAATCGCTGTACTTGCTCTTAATGGTATGGTTTGTGATATGTCGGTCCGGATTGGTGGGGATGAGATGGACGAATCTATCGTTTCCTATCTGAAAAAGACCTATAATCTGCTGGTTGGTGAAAGTACCGCTGAGCAGATCAAAATTCAAATCGGTTCAGCATTTCCCCTTGAAGATGAGCTTGAGATGGAGGTAAAGGGTCGTGATTTAGTTGCCGGTATCCCTAAAACGCTTCGAATCACATCAACGGAAATTAGAGATGCACTTAACGAACCAATTTCTACCATTATCGAAGCCATAAAACAAGCCTTAGAGCAAACACCACCCGAACTCTCAGCCGATATTCTCGATAAGGGGATAATAATGACCGGTGGAAGCTCTTTGCTTAGAGGGCTTGATGAGAGGCTTCGTCAGGAAACTAATTTACCTGTTAATGTTATAGATGATCCTCTGACATGTGTTGCAAGGGGTTCTTTAAAGATTATTGAGGAACTGGATAAGTTTTATCCGGTACTTATGACAACAAGCAGGAAAATGAGGTAGGTAGTACATTTTTTTTAGAAGATATCTAAATTAAAAAATCTAAGGGCTGTGTTTTGTGAGTCACGAGATAAAACCTGACCCTTATTTTTACGAGTGTAGTTTTTTTCAAATATATTCGGCTGTCGCAAGTTTAGTTGTGATTAGCTCCGGGCGAATCCTGCGATGCATTGGATTATTCAGTTTATTGTTGTTCATCGAAATTTCTGCTCCCTTTTGCTGACTTCCCTGTTAAGCCTGTGGATGATTTCGTTAAGTCCCGATATGCACGAGAGAACTGTTTATACACTTAAAATGTCGGTTTTTTACCCGTTTCAGGCTACTGTGAGCTACGTTGATCAGGTTAAAGATGTTTTTAAGGAAAATGAGCGCCGTAGGGATACAGTGGCAACATTACGTACACAGCTCTCTTTGATTAAGGAAAAAGGTGCAGAAAATACTCGGTTAAGAAAGCTATTAGGTTTTTCTGAACAATTTGACTACGAGTTGAACCCGGTACGGGTGATTGCCCGTGATCCATCCCCACTTTATCGCAGCATTGTGGTGAATGCAGGGAAACGCGATGGTGTGCAGTTATATATGCCGCTTATAAGCGAGCAGGGGGTAGTAGGAAAAGTCGTTCAGCTTACTCAAAACATGAGTCTCGTTCAGCTGCTCAAGGATCCTTCAAACCGTACCAGTGTCATGGATCGTCGTTCACGGTATGTGGGAATTTTGGAAACAGAAAACGGAAAAGATTTTTTTGTTCGTTACAGGACACATGAGGATATAGAGCCGGGTGATAAGATTATTACTTCAGGGCTTGGGGGAATATATCCAAAGGGGCTGCTTGTTGGCGAGGTTAAAAAAATAACAGAAAACTATAACCCGCTGTTTAAGACAGTATACGTTGATCCAGCTGTAGATTTTGATCGTTTGGAAGAACTTTTTATAATGATGCTGCCTCCTCAATGGAGTGCATTTCGCTCTGAACTTGATAGTATAAAGATTGAAAATGATTAAAAAAGTAATTTACTGGATTTCATTTTTTGGCATCTGTTTTATTTTACAAACAACACTGGTTCGGGCTATTTCTATTTATGGAGTAAGGCCGGATTTGATGATAGTCGCCTTATTTTTGTTCTCCAACAAATTTGGGGTTATGGCCGGTGTTTATGTAGGGTTTCTTCTGGGCCTTACCCAGGACCTTTACTCACCCATTCTTGGGCAAAATGCGCTGTCTAAATCAGTGGTTGGCTATATCGGGGGCCTCTTAAATGAGAAAGTGATACGTTTGGATCCGGTGCTTAAGGGTATTTTACTCATTTTCCTTTTTACGGTTAACGATTTTCTTGAACTAACTGTGCAAATTGTGAAAAATGAGGGGAGTATGGAATTTGTGTTCAGTCAACTTCTTGTTTCTACTCTGCCCCGTGCCTTTTACTCACTGTTGTTTGCAGTGATTCCTTTTCTTTGGGTCAGTATTATTCAACCAGCAATAAAGCGATAGTTACCAATGCCGTTTGGAGCCAGATTACAGGACGAACAGGTTGAACGCTATACCAAGGCTTATATCCTTGCGGCTGCAATAGTTTTTTTCTTTCTGATATTAATCGTTCGCCTTGTCTTTGTTCAGATCGTTGATGCTGAGGTGAATATTCGACTTTCACGCAGAAACAGTATGCGCCTGAGAATAATTGAGCCACCCAGAGGGCGAATATTCGATCGAAACGGTAAGGTACTTGCACGTAACCGTCCCTCCTATTCAATATGTGTTCTTCCTTATATGATACGGGATCGTGAAGCATTGGTGAATACACTATGCAAAATTAAAGATTCAAATGGCGAGGCGGTTTTTGACAGTGCTGAAGTTTCAGAGAAGATCAGAGCTGCATACAGAAGACGATTTGATGCAACACGCATAAAGGAAGATGTGTCCATAGAGGTGGTCAGTATTGTAGAAGAACATTCTATGGAGTTGCCGGGAATAATCGTGGAAACTGAGTCGAGAAGGGAGTATACACTTGGTCCCCGGGCGTTTCATGTTTTGGGATACATGGGAGAAATACCTGATGAACAGTTTAGGGTGCTAAGAGAGCAGGGATATTACTGGGGTGATCTGATCGGCAGATCGGGAGTAGAGCGAGAATATGAATCGCTTATGAGGGGTACGGCAGGAAGAGAGTATCTGGAAGTTAATGCCTATGGTAAAAGCTTGGGAACGATCGGCGATATGCCACGGATTAATGCCATACCCGGACATGACCTGTATTTAACGTTAGATGCTCGTTTACAGAAAATGGCAGCAGAAGCTTTCCCCGATTCGCTAAAGGGGGCTGTGGTTGCCATTGATCCCAGAAACGGGGAAGTGCTTACCATGTTTAGCAATCCTTCAATTGATGCTAACATTTTTTCGATGGCTTCATCCCATAGAAGTCAAAGCTGGCGGGCTATTATAATGGACCCCGATCTTCCTCTTAATAACAGAGCAATTGCTGGTACATATCCGCCTGGATCTACTTTTAAGCTGGTAAGTGGACTTGCCGGGCTTGTTCATGAAAAAATTACCAGAGACTCTAGAATGCCTACCTCCTGTCACGGAGCATACAGAATTGGTAACAGAACAGCGCGATGCTGGAATCGTAGCGGCCATGGAGCGGTTAATTTTATATCTGCTATGCAACAATCCTGTAATGTTTATTTCTATCAGTTAGGCCGTATGCTTGGTGATGTTGCGATAAATGAATTCGCGCAAATGTTTACTCTTGGTACTTTAACCGGCATCGATATAAATGGCGAAAAACGGGGATGGCTCAGTGGAAGAGAACTTTATAATATACGCAACAGGAATAATGAATTCAGCTGGCAGGCTGGAATGGTTTTGGATCATGCTATAGGTCAGACACAAATATTTACACCCTTACAGCTTGCTTTGATGGTTGGTGGGATGAGTAATGGGGAGCTGATATATCAACCCCATCTGTTTAAAGAGGAGCGAAGTAATGGAATCATGATCAACCAGCGCAGGCCTCAGGTACTTAATACACTTGATTTAGATGAGCAGGCTATAAGAGTGGTACAGGAGTCAATGCTTAGTGTGGTAGAGCCTGGGGGGACGGGGACGCGTTCGGCTGTTCCTGGTATTCCGGTAGGGGGTAAAACCGGAAGTGCACAAAACCCTCATGGTGAAAATACTCATGCATTGTATGTAGCATCTGCTCCTGTTTCAGATCCGGTGATTGTTATAGCTGTGGTGGTAGAGAATGCCGGGGGGGGAGGCGCTGTAGCCGCACCTGTGGCAGGAGAGGTGTTGAGGTTCTTTTTTGCCGAAACAGAAGAGGGGCAAAGAACTGTCAGGGAGTATGAGGAGCGAGAAAAAGAGGGACGTTTTGAGATCAGAACTTTGCCGATATCACAGTAGATTACATTAAAGGAAACGTGAAAAAGCAAAATGGATGAATTAAGAAAAAAAGGTGGTTTCGATTTTTCGCTTTTTGGGGCAGCCGTGCTACTTTGGGTTATCGGAATCTTTATCATATACAGTGCCACAAGTATACATGAATCCGGCAGGCTTGTGGGAATCTATAAAAATCAGATCATTTGGGTAAGTATGGCAATTCTTATAGTGCTGGCTATAGTTTCCATACCGGGAAGGTATATTTTAACCTTCTCTTATCCCACTTATATATTTTCTCTGGTACTTTTAGTAATGGTGCTAATGGTTAGTTCGGAAGTTAAGGGTGCTGGAAGGTGGATTTCATTAGGTGGAGGGTTTAATTTCCAACCATCTGAGTTTGCAAAAGTAGGCCTTTTGCTTGCATTATCTAAGTATTTGTCTGAAAATACTGTAAGTCTTTATAAGATTTCTACCTTCATTATACCAGGAATTTTGATTAGTGTACCTTTTGTGCTGGTAATGGCTCAACCGGACCTTGGCACCGCAATGGTTTTTTGTGCGATGGCACTTCCTTTGTTTTATTGGGCAGGTCTTTCACTTCTTCAGGTCTTTTTCCTGGTTTCACCAGTAATTTCTCTTGTGCTTTCTGCTTTCCCACTGCTTTTAAGCTATGATAGTGGGCAGGGGTGGGGATTTGTTGAAGCGCTTCCCTGGGGTATCTTCTTTCTGGCTATCGTTACCGTACTCTATTTATCACGGCCACCTCTTTTTATTTGGATAGGGGTCATCGTTGCAAACATTGTAACTTCCACTCTTATTACCGTGGTTTGGAGCTCTGTATTAAAAGATTATCAAAAACTGAGAATTGTAACACTTATAAATCCCCAGGCAGACCCCGGAGGGGCTGCTTATCAGGTTATACAATCAAGGGTTGCCATAGGGTCTGGACATATTTTTGGAAAAGGGTATTTACAGGGAACTCAGACCAGGCTTTCTTTTCTTCCCGAGCAGCACACAGACTTTATCTTCTCTGTACTTGGAGAACAGTTTGGTTTTGTTGGGTGCGCAGTAATTATCCTTTTGTTTCTATTTCTGATCATACGTGGACTTATGGTTACTCAGTCTGTACGAAACAGATTTATAAACCTTTTGGCCGTAGGATCTGCTTCAATACTTGCTTTTCATGTTTTTGTTAACGTCGCTATGACCCTTGGCATTATGCCCGTAACCGGCCTGCCATTGCCGTTTTTAAGTTACGGGGGATCGTTTACCATTACCGTAGCTGTGCTTGTGGGATTATTTTTAAACTGCAAAATCACCAGGCAGGATTTCTGAATATAATTTTAGTATCACTTGGTCGTAGTCAATAGCTATATTCATTTTTGTACATGAATCTGGAAGGATACGCATGCAACCTGTATTGTTTGATGTTTTCTCATTTCCTATTCCATCCTATGGATTGATGCTGGCCCTCTCTTTTCTTGTTGGTATATGGTTGGCAAGTTGGCGTGCCGGTAAAATGGGGTTGAATTCAAATCTGATGGCTGATGTTGGGTTTTATGTCATAATTTCAGCGATTGTTGGATCGCGTCTTTATTACGTTTTTTTGCACTACGATAAATTCAGGGGTAATATAGTAAACATATTTAATCCCTTTCAGGATGGATCTGTTGGAATCGATGGGTTGGTGATGTATGGGGGGGTTATCGGGGCAATCATTGCCGCTGTTTTGTTTTTTAAAATCAAAAAAGCACCCTTTCTTCCTTACGCTGATGCTGCTGCGCCCAGCTTGGGGATAGGGATATTTCTAACCCGTATTGGGTGTTTTCTCAATGGTTGTTGTTATGGAGCTGCTGTTGTTGCAGAAAGACTTTTTTCCGTATCTTATCCACATAATAACAGTCCTGCCGGATCCTATCAGGCTTACGTTAACGCTCATGCTCTCGAGCCCTCTCAGATTTATGAGTCTGTTGGGGGACTTGTTATGGCCCTCATCGTTTTAGCTGCTGGGAGAATGAAAACTTTTGCAGGGTTTCAGTTTTACCTGGCAGGGTTGTTATACTCAGTCTTACGCTTCTTTGTAGACTATAGCCGTGTGTATACTGAGTCAGAATATTTGGGTCCTTTCACTCACAATCAGGTTATCTGTATTGTATTCTTTATCCTCTTTGGCACTCTCATTCTTAAAAAAGCGCTAAAAAATAATTCTGTTGATGAGCAGAACAATGAGGCAACCACGGTTGATGCAGATGAGCAAGCCAAAGTTGCAGTGGATCAAAACTAAAGCTGTGTCTCTAACTAAGCGTGCGGAGGATTTTTTCTTCCCTGCGCTTTGTTTAATTTGTGACCAGTCACTTATCTTAGAAAGTAAATGGTTCTGTAGTGGGTGTTTTCACTCACTGGCTAAAAACAGAGAAGGCAGAAATGCGTGCCCTTTTTGCTCCCAAAACACTCTACAAAAACAGTGTACCTGCACTATAGCGTGGGATTTTTCTTTTAAAAAAATCCACTCAGTTTATGATTTTGATCCCCTAATAAAGAGCATCTCACATCATATAAAGTACAGAGGCGGCAAACAACTCGCTTTTTATATGGGGTTATTATCCTCAGAGCATATAAACGAGGAAATGATAAACAGTGTTGATGTATGTATTCCGGTGCCTTTGCATAGCTCAAGAGAACGAAACCGGGGGTTTAATCAGTCAGAGTGGTTTGCCAAAGGATTACTAAAAGGTCTTCAAGGAAATATTCCCTTATTCAGAGATGTCCTTTTAAGGACCCGAAAAACCGGTACTCAGACAAAGCTAAGTAAGGATGAGCGTATGGGTAATCTTCAGGGCGCTTTTGAAGTAAGAGCAGGGGCTTCTGAAAAAATTAATGGTAAACGGGTGCTCCTTGTTGATGATATAGTGACTACCGGAGCAACCACGGAGTCCTGTTCGGTTGAGCTGATTAGGGCAGGATGTGATTCGGTAACTGTTTTTTCTCTTGCACGTGATTAGAATGCAGTGACGATTTCTTTTGCTTTAACTCCATTAAATAGCTATTTAGTGTAAGAAATCTTAAGCATTCTAAATTTCTTTAGCCCACACTCATTCTCAAGAGAGCATTATATCATCGTCCTTTATTATATTTCAATACTAAAAATGACGGTTAAGCATAGCATTCAGGCGATTTTTTTATGAAAGATCCACAATTAGCAGAGCGGTTAGGTGCAATCAGAGAGCAGATTGAACGAGCGTGTAAAAAAAGCGGGCGCAGGGTTGATGATATCAGGCTTATTGCGGTTACAAAAAACCACCCTGCTTCAATGATTCAGGACCTTATTGATTTGGGAGTTAGAGATTTTGGAGAAAACCGGGTCAATGAGATAACTGAAAAGGTTCCGCTGCTTAAGGGGGATTTCACTATGCATATGATCGGGCATCTTCAGACAAATAAGGTTAAAAAAGTACTTCCTTACGTAAAATGGATTCAGTCCATCGATAGGGGACGGTTGATTGCAAAGATTGAGAATGTGTATGGGCAATGCCACGAGAAGATGCGGGTCCTGGTTGAGGTAAATACCTCCGGTGAAGAGAGTAAATCTGGTTGTAAGCCTGAGGAGTGTTTGGAGTTGTGTGAGCGTGTGGTGGGGAGTAGCGTGCTTGAGCTTAAGGGTTTAATGACCATTGGACCTCTTGGAGCAGATGAATCAGCGACCAGAAACTCCTTTGCCCTGCTTCGGGAACTTGGTGATAGGTGCAGGAGTCTGATTGATGGAACTGTAGAATTATCCATGGGTATGAGTGGGGATTTTGAGTGGGCCATTGAGGAAGGGGCTACAATGATTCGAATCGGAACTGTTTTGGTTGGAAAGAGGTTCTATATATGATACCGATTATATTTGCACTTTTTAGGGTATATCAATTCCTTATACTGATCAGGGTTATTCTTTCCTGGGTTCATCCTTACAGGGACCATATTCTTATAGAATGGGTTTATCGCCTTACAGAGCCGCTTTTAGAGCCAATACGAAGGCTTTTACCTGTCAGCAGACTTGGGTTGGACATATCGCCTTTAATTTTGCTTTTGATACTTCAATTTATACAAAGAATTTTATTACGGTTATAAGTGTAATACTATAAACCATTTGAGGAGTGATTGATGCGTATAACACCTCTTGATATCAGAAAGCAGCCCTTTCCCCGTGCGCTGCGGGGATTTGATCCTGATGCTGTGAATAGTTTTCTGGAGATGGTGGCAGGTGAGTATGAGGCGATAATTCGTCAAAACAGTGAATTTGGTACCCAGATCAAAACTCTGGAGCAGAAGCTTGAGAGTTACATAAAAATCGAGCGGGTACTGAATGAAACGTTGCTGAGTGCGCAAAAAGCTACAGATGAGGCGAGGGTAAACGCACAAAAAGAAGCTGAACTTATACTAAAAGATGCAAAAATCAGGGCAGACCGTTACGAGGATGAGGCCAGGCAGAGGGTTCATAAGCATGAAAGCGAGTTGGTTTCCCTGAGAAATCAACGCGACAGTTTTCTTGCACGGTTTAAGGCAATGCTTTCCACTCAGCTAAATCTCCTGGAAGTAATAAGCGGGGATTTAAAGCAGGGTAGTGAGGAAAAGGGAGGTGTTAGTGAGCAGTATGGTGATGATGAAACTATGGATGAGGTACCGCCTCAGCCAAATCTTTCTTCGCTGGATTCATGAGTTGTACTTTTGAATGTGTAACTAAGCCTGGTGCGAAAAGTAATAGAATCTCCTTAAGTGATGAGGGAGTTTTTTCTGTAGCAGTGACATCACCCCCTGCAGAGGGAAAGGCAAATAAGCATCTTATTGCGTTGCTTGCTAAGGAACTTGAAGTTAAGACCTCTTCAGTTACTATTATAATTGGGAAGCAGGGAAGAAAAAAAGTAGTAAAAATTGATGGCCTTAGCAAAGATGAAGTGTTTGACAGATTTAAACAGAAAAAAATTGAGAAAAACTACGTGCATAAACCTAAAAGAGGACTTTAACCTATGACAAGCACTTATGATATGATTCAGGAAGCAAGAGAGTTTCTTGAAAGCAAGACTTCGGTAAAACCAGAAATTGGAATTATTCTGGGCACGGGGCTTGGCAGGCTTGCAGAATCTATTGATAAGGAGGCGGAAATACCCTATGAAACCATTCCGCATTTCCCGGTTTCTACAGTAGAGGCACATGCAGGAAAGCTGATTTTCGGTAAGTTAGCTGGTAAATCGGTGATGGCTATGCAGGGAAGGTTTCATTACTATGAAGGGTACTCAATGCAGCAGATCGTTTTCCCTGTGCGTGTTATGAAGTTTATGAATGTTTCAAAACTCATTGTTTCAAATGCCTGTGGTGGAGTTAATCCGCTTTTTAAGCCGGGAACAATAATGGCCATTACAGATCATATAAATCTTTTGGCTGATAATCCTCTTATTGGTGCAAATGACAATAGAATTGGTGTGCGTTTCCCCGATATGTCTCAGCCTTATTCAAACAGGCTTATCGAGCTTGTAAGTAAAATCGCTCTTGAAAACAACATCAGGATAGAAAAAGGTGTATACTCTGCTATGAGCGGCCCTTCACTTGAAACCCGCGCCGAGTACCGTATGCTTCGCATCTTAGGCGCTGATGTGATAGGAATGAGCACGGTTCCGGAGGTAATAGCTGCAGTGCATGCCGGTCTTGAAGTGCTTGGGTTATCTGTTGTAACTGATTCATGTCTTCCGGATGCGCTCGAACCTGTTGACCTTAAAAAAATAATAGCTGTAGCGGATAAAACTGAACCATTACTTGTAAAGCTTATAGAGAAGGTCCTTGAAGCATTATGAAATCTCAAAGTTTTAACTCTGTAAATACTCAAACTCGTTTCCCTCAGATTGAGGATGAAATACTTGCATTCTGGAATGAGAGTAAAACGTTTCAAAGGTCTCTTGATGAGACCAAATCTAAGAAGCCGTTTGTGTTTTATGATGGTCCTCCGTTTGCGACCGGGCTTCCACATTACGGACACCTGCTTGCCGGTACTTTAAAAGATATTATCCCACGATACTGGACCATGCGGGGGCACCATGTAGACAGACGTTTTGGTTGGGACTGTCATGGATTGCCGGTAGAAAATGAGATGGAAAAGGAGTTTAAGGTCTCTGGTAAGCGTGACATTGAAAAACTTGGAATTCATATTTTTAATGAAGCATGTCGTTCGATTGTTTTAAGATACACCGGACAATGGGAAAAAGTGGTAAACAGGATGGGGCGTTGGGTTGACTTTGAAAATCAGTACCGTACTATGGATCCCCCCTACATGGAAAGTATCTGGCATGTGTTTCGTCAGGTATGGGATAAGGGGCTGATTTATCAGGGTTTCAGAGTTCAGCCCTATTGTCCAAGGTGTGCTACACCACTTTCAAACTTCGAAGTTAATGAAGGATACAAAGATACAACCGGGCCATCTATAACCGTTTCCTTCCCCCTTGCCGATAATCCAAAAGAGAAGGTACTGGTCTGGACAACAACCCCCTGGACTCTTCCTTCAAATGTAGTGCTGGCTACCGGGGCCGATATAAAATATGTAAAGATCAGGGATGGAGAGGATATCTTTATCATAGCCAAAGACAGGGTAAGTGCCTACTATAAAGATGTATCAGCTGTGGAAATAATTGATGAGATTGAGGGAAAGGACCTTGCAGGTAAAAGCTATATCCCCATGTTTGATTATTTCAAGGGACGAGATGAAAAGTTTTTTACCATCGTTACTGCTGATTTCGTTTCCACCGAGGATGGAACAGGGGTTGTGCACATTGCGCCTGCTTTTGGTGAGGATGACTTTCAGGTTGGTCAGAAACTTGGTCTTGAGATCGTATGTCCGGTGAATGACGAGGGTAGATTTACAAGCGAAGTGCCTGAGTGGGAAGGTAAGGTTGTCTACGATGCTGATAAAGAGATTACCCGTGCAATAAAGGAAAAGGGACGTCTTATTCATCGCACGACTATAGAACACCGATATCCTTTCTGTTACAGGTGTGATACGGCTCTTATATACAAAGCTATCACTACCTGGTTTATGAAAATTGACCCTTTAAAAAACAATATGCTCGATAATAATCAGCAGATTCACTGGGTTCCATCTCATCTGCAGAAAGGACGTTTTGGGAAGGGTATAGAAAGTGCACCGGACTGGAATATCTCCCGGAATCGCTACTGGGGCACGCCGATACCGGTGTGGATGTGTGAATGCGGTAATACTGAGTGTTGTGGCAGCCTCGATGAACTTCATACACTTTTGGGCAGAGGTGACAAAACTGAAGGAGAAAGACTTCATGCGCGTGCGGCAAAGGATGTCGAGAAAAAGTTAAAAGAGCATGGTAGAGAAAGTGTAAAGAAGTGTGGGATCGATAGCTCCTGGGCTGATAAGCTTGAGAGCGTAAGTATCAGTCCTGTGGATATTCACAGACACATCATCGACGAATTTGAAATAGCGTGTCCAGACTGTGATAAAGAGATGAATCGCACCTCCGAAGTTCTGGATTGTTGGTTTGAGTCCGGTTCTATGCCTTATGCTCAGATGCATTATCCTTTTGAAAACAAGGAGCGTTTCGAGGCTAATTTCCCGGCTGATTTCATTGCTGAAGGGTTAGATCAGACCAGAGGATGGTTTTATACTCTAACAGTACTGGCCGCCGCGCTCTTTGAAAAACCTGCATTTAAGAATGTTATTGTTAATGGGATTATTCTAAGTGAGGATGGGAAAAAACTCTCTAAGCGTCTTAGAAACTATGCGCCACCGCAAGATGTTTTAAATACGCTTGGTGCAGATGCTTTAAGACTTTTTCTCATAAACTCACCTGCTGTGAAAGCAGAAGATCTGCGTTTCTCTGAAAAAGGAGTTAAGGAGATGTCCCGCTCTGTGCTGCTTCCGTTCTGGAACGCCTACTCCTTTTTTGTTACCTATGCTAATGTAGACTGCTGGAAACCGCTAAGTACAGAGGCACCAAAAGAGGGAACGGAACTCGATAGATGGATTATCTCTCTTTTTAATGACACTGTAAAGAGTGTAAACAAAGAAATGGAGCAGTACAACCTCTACAAAGTTGTACCAATTTTGGTCGATTTCATAGAAAATCTGACTAATTGGTATATAAGAAGAAGCAGGAGAAGGTTTTGGAGAAGCGAAAACGACAATGACAAGCAATACGCATACAGTACACTTTATTACATTCTGGTTCAGTTTTCAAAGGTAATGGCTCCTTTTCTACCTTTTCTCACCGAATCTATATACAGAAATCTTGTGGGCGATAAGATAAAGGGTGCACCGGAAAGCGTTCATCTGTGTGGCTACCCAGATTCTGAAACATCTTTTATCGATTCTGATCTGGAGCTTAAGATGAAACTGGTTCGCCAGGCAGTTTCTATGGGAAGAGCGCTTAGAAGCCGTTATACCATTAAGACTCGTCAGCCACTCAATAACTTTACCGTCATTGTAGCTGATGACTCCAAACGTAATCTTCTTGCAAAAATGGATGAGCTTATAAAAGAGGAGCTTAATGTAAAAACCGTCTCCTTTGATTCACGTGAGGACAGAGTGGTAACCATTTCTGCAAAGCCAAACTACAAAAAACTTGGCAGGCAGTATGGTCCTAAGATGAAGGAAGCGGCAGCTCTTATTGAGGCTTTTACACCTGAGCAGATTTCTGAGCTCGAAAGTGGCGTACAGATAGAAGTCCTGGGGGTAAAACTTGGCTTTGAGGATATTGAGATAAGAAGAACCAAGCACGAAGGGTTGGAGGTTGAAACTGAAGGAGAGCTTACGGTGGCTTTGGATACTACAATTACTCCAGCGCTTAGAGAAGAGTGTATGGCGCGGGAATTTGTAAACAGAATTCAAAACATGAGGAAAGCTTCAGACTTTAATGTGACCGATCGTATAATCATTAAATGTCGCTGTCCGGAAGACCTTTCTGAAGCGTTATCTTCCTTTAAAAACTATGTGTGCAGAGAAACTCTGGCAGTGGAACTTCAGCAACTTAATCGGCTTTCTGAAGGAGAAAGTATAGAGGTCGATGGAGTGGATGCTTTGGTGAAGATAGAGCGCTCTGATAGTATGACTGGTGGTTAAATGAAAAATAAACGTCTGAAACCTTTTAGATATAACCTGCTTAGTGCTGCTGTATCGGCAGCACTTTTTGTGGGAAAACGAATCCCCAGAAGTTTGGGTTTATTCCTATTTGGTTTATTGGGGCGTTTTTTATACCTGATACCAAACAAGGAGAAAATCAGGGCAATTAATCATCTATCTTTGATATACGGTTCGACCTGGGATAAAAAGAAGATCAGTAACACTGCTCGTAATGTTTTTTCCGGGCTTGGAATGAATCTTTTTGATGCTGTTTATCTTTCCACAGTGTCTGATTCTACATTCAACAGAATTGTAAAGTGTGATAATCTTGAGAGGTTCAGGGAGGCTTACGGCAGAAAAAAAGGTGTTTTTGTAATTACAGGACATGTTGGATGCTTTGAGATGCTCCTTCAGTTTTTTGCCAGAAACGGATTTAAAAGCTTTGCAATTGGGAAAAAGATGAGAGATCCGAGAATCGAACAAATTGTTCGTGAGCTTAGAAGTGGTCCGGGAATAGAGTATTTCGATCGTTCAGAAGGTGGAAGAAAGATAGTACGTTTTTTAAAGCAGGGGCGTGCCTGTGGGGTTTTGGTGGATCAGGACACAAAAAAGGTGGACGGAGTTTTTGCTAACTTTTTGGGTAGAAGGGCTTTTACTCCAAGCGGTCCTGTACGTCTTGCACTTAAATTCGACATCCCGATGTTTGTGGTAACAACCATAAGGGAGCCGGATAATACTCATAGGGTGATAATAAGTGAAGAAATAGTCGCAAATAAGAAAAACGATTTTGAAAGTGAGCTAGTGTCTGTTGTGCAGAAAATCAACGATCGGTTAGGGGAGACGATTCACAGGTATCCTTCTCAGTGGGTCTGGATGCACAGGAGATGGAAAACACAGCCTTAAAGAGGTACCATTTGGCAAATAGAGCAAGTAGGGTATTATTACAATGTTTAGTTGCGGCAATTGTTTTGGGTTTTGGGTGTAAAAGCCGCGAAGCCTTACCGGTACTGGAGGGAACAGCATCACCGTTTCAGGAGTTTGGTACCGCTAAGCTTCAATTCTACGAGGGTCAGTACAAAAGGTGGGTGCTTGAGTCTGATTATATTAAAAGACCTATGGTCGACAGCGGTGAAGTGCTTGTTTCTCCTGTAAAAATAATTATCTACGATACTCTTGAGAACGCTGAAACCTATATACTCGCCGATTCCGGTTCTACTGACAACAGCATGGATCTGTTTAATCTTTGGGGCAGAGTGTATATACAAACAAGAGACTCTATTGTGGTGAAAACAGAGAGGTTGTGGTGGATAAAGGATAGCAGGAAAATCGAATCTGATACCTATGTGCAGATAGAAACTCCAAGGGGGGATATATTAAGAGGTAGGGGGCTTGATGCTGCTGAAGATTTTACACGTTTCACTTTCAGGGCTGATGTTACAGGTAAATTTCCCGATTTTAGAAGAAGGATAGAGCAGCAGGATGAGGAATTTGGCATTTTCTAATACTCAAAAACGCGTCGCATGGCTGGGGGGTGTTGTTTTTTGCTCTCTGACTTTTCTATTCTTCTCTGTTTTGGCTCAACCGACCCGGAATCATTCTGACGAACTGGTGCTGGAGTATGCGAGTGTAAATGAAAACATATTTAGAAATGGGGAATTTGTAAGTTATTTGCGGGGGGACGTTGTTTTTTCTTACGATGATATCAGGATTCGCTCTGATGAAGCCACCTGGCGTCGAAATGATGGTGAAGTACGATTCAGAAATAGGGTGAAGGTGGAGCGGTCGGGTCAATTTTTCCGAAGTAACAGAGTTGATTTCACCAGCAAGGAAAATATTATTACTGCCAGAGGGGATTTTTATTATTATGATTCTCTTGAACTTGTATCACTCTCCGGCAACCAGGCACGGTATGACCTGGAAGAACGGGAATTTATCCTTGAGGGTAGTCCCCGTTTGGAACATTATGACACTGCAGCATCCCAAACGCTTGTGATTACAGGGCACACAATGAACTATTGTGATAAAGAAAAGGTTGCCGGTGTTCAGGGAGAGGTTAAAATAGAAAGAGGAGAGCTTTTGGCGCTCTGTAACAGAGCATATTATTACACCGATAGTGCTTTTGTTAAACTGAGGGTGAATCCTTCGGTTAGGTATGAGTCCCATGATCTTGAAGGGGACTCTGTAGATCTGTTTTTTGCCGAGGAGAACCTAAAGAGTGCGTGGGTGAAGGGGAACTCCCGTGTAAGTTATATTGAAGCATCAGATGAGGGGGACACGGTATTCAGCGACATCTGGAGTGATTCACTTTTTGTTCAAATGTGTGAGTCTGGCAATATTGATACACTCTTTGCTTACGGCAATGTTTTGACCAGGTACTTTGGATCAGAAGATACCACCAGAGTAAACAAAGCCTGGGGACGAACTATGGTTTTGGCTTTCGATACGCTTGGCAAAATCAGCAGTGCAGTTATAAGAGGAAATGCAAGGAGTGTATATTATATTGATGAATCTGATGGTCAGGGACGTAATGAAGCAAGTGGGGATAGTATAATAGTGTATTTTGATAAGGGCAGAACAGAGCGGATCAGGCTCTCGGGAAGTACCAGAGGGGTATATTTTCCACAGAATTAATTATCAGGCGAAAGAGCGCTTATGCAGGAAAATAAGGAAAGACGGGAGATCAGGACCGAAACGCTTTTGAAGGTGTATGCTAAGCGTCGAGTAGTGGATCATGTCTCAATAAATGTGAGTCAGGGTGAGATAGTGGGTCTTCTTGGGCCAAATGGAGCAGGAAAAACGACTACATTTTATATGATTGTAGGTCTTATAAGACCCAATAAGGGTAAAATATTCCTCGATAGAAAAAACATAACCCGAAAGCCCATGTATAAGCGTGCACGGATGGGGATAGGCTATTTGCCACAGGAGGCCTCGATTTTCCGTAAGCTCTCGGTGGGTGATAATGTGCTTTCGGTTCTTGAAAATCAGCGTATAAGTGCAAAAAACCGAAAAAAGAGGATGCGGGAGCTTCTTGAGGAGCTTAATGTGGGGCATCTTGAAAAGAGCTTAGGGTATATGCTCTCAGGAGGGGAGAGAAGGAGAGTTGAGATTGCCCGAGCGCTTGCTATTAATCCGGACTTTATATTATTGGATGAGCCGTTTGCTGGAGTTGATCCTATAGCGGTGGAGGATATACAGGGTATTGTGCACGAGTTGAAGAACAAGGGGTACGGAGTTTTGATTACCGATCATAATGTACGAGAAACTTTGAGGATTACCGATAGGGCCTATATTATGTGTTCGGGAGAGATACTGGTGTCTGGCACTGCCGGGGAGCTTGCGGAGGACCCTGAAGCCAGACGGATTTATTTGGGGCAGAATTTTAAACTTGATTAGTTTTTTTCTTCTACTCTCGTTTTTGATAGTGGCTAGGAGAGTGGAAAGGGCAAAACTGCACTATTTGAGCTCTTCGCTCCAACTTTTATTACGGTCTGGTTTTTGCTCAGAGTATTACTACATAGTTTTAAGGAAGAAATCGTTACAACAGATTAAAGGAGTACAATTTGAATCTCGGTCTTGACATGTCGCTAAAGCTCCAGCAGAAACTGTCATTTCAGATGATACAGTCTCTGAAGCTATTACAGGTCAACACTTTGCAGCTTGAGCAGCTCCTCAAGACCGAACTGGAGATGAATCCGGTTCTTGAGGCCAGTGATGAACTGGAGCAGGAAGCTGATGAAGCGATGGAGCGTGAGGAGAGAGAGACTGCGGAGGAGAAGGATAAAGAGGAAGAGGAGCTTGATATAAATGAGGACTCCATCGATTGGGAAGAGTATTTGGAGGAGGGCTTTGATTTGGGGTACTCATATAATGAGGAAGTAGACCGCAATGAGGAGCGCTATGAGCCTACACCTGTTTATCAGGAAACTCTTGAAGAGCACCTTACAAAGCAGTTAGCTGAGAAAAAAATCGATGAAAAGAGGCTGGTTCTGGTTCAGTTCCTTATTGGAAGTTTGGACAATGATGGTTATTTAAGGATTTCTCTTGAGGATATTGCAGAGTATATAGGAATAAGTGTGTATGAGGTGGAAGAAGCACGTAATGTGCTTATCGGCCTGGACCCACCCGGCGTTGGGGCACAAAATCTTCAGGAGTGTATGATTCTTCAGCTAAGGGCAAGAAAACTTCACAATTCTTTGGCAATGAAGATTATAGCTGAGACATGGGACTTGTTTGAGAAGCTGAAAATTCCGGAGATATCGCGGCATTTTAACGTTGAGCCTCGAAAAATTCAGGAATCTTTGGAAATTTTAAAGATTTTAAATCCAAAACCGGGGTATCAGTACAACCCAGACAAGCCATCAACAATCATCCCCGACCTTATTGTGGAGAAAATTGATGGTACCTTCGTAGCCATGCTCAACGATCGTTCTGTTCCATCACTGCATATAAATAAATCGTATGCCAATATGATCAAGCGTGGAAGCACTGCAAAGCGTGAAGTGAAAAAGTATATTCGTGAGAAGTTTAACAGTGCCACATGGTTTATACGCTCCATTGAGCAGCGCAAAACAACTATGTTGAAGGTGATGTATGCAATTATAGAGCGTCAGATGGATTTTTTCGAGAAAGGGCCACCTAATCTGCATCCTTTGAAACTTCAGGATGTGGCAGATATGGTCGAAATGCACATCTCTACCGTCTCCAGAGTGACCAGTAATAAATATGTTCAGACAAGGCATGGGATATTTGAGCTTAAATATTTCTTCACTGAAGCTGTTGGGCGAGATCAGGATGGCTCAGATATATCTTCTGAGCGAATCAAAAATCGTATAAGGCAGCTTGTGAATACCGAAAACAGGAAAAAACCTCTTTCTGATCAAAAAATCTCAAATATTCTCTCAACGGAGAATCTACCGGTGGCGCGACGTACGGTGGCAAAATACAGAGAGCAGATGAGAATTCTGCCTGCACGTTTACGGCAAAAATATGAGTGATCTTTCAGCTATCTCCTCTGATGAGGAAAAAAAAGAGTATCCCGGCAGATTTCCTAAATGGCTTAAGAGGCCTGTGGCATTTTCCGGAAAGCAAAACAGCGTCGAGCACCACCTAAAAAGTGCAGGTTTGCATACTGTGTGCTCTGAAGCTAAATGTCCAAACAGAAGCGAATGCTATAATAAGGGAACAGCAACATTTCTTATTATGGGCAATGTTTGCACCCGCAACTGTTCTTTTTGTTCTGTTAACCATGGCTCACCTCTCCCCCCCGATCCTTCTGAGGGCATGAGGGTTGCAGAGGCTGCAGCGAAAATGGGGCTTAAGCATGTAGTAATTACTTCTGTGACCAGAGACGATCTGGTGGATGGTGGAGCATCCTGCTTTGCGCAGGTGGTTCAAGCAATAAACTGTAAACTCCCAGGTGCGGTGGTCGAAATTCTTATCCCAGACTTTAAAGGAAATAAAGATTCTTTAACAACGGTTCTTCAGAGTTCCCCGGGTATTTTAAACCATAACATCGAAACTGTTCCTCGACTCTACGCCTCAATACGGCCTGAAGCTGACTACAATCGTTCCCTTGATCTTCTTAAGGCCGCATCACAGATAAACCCTGATGTGAGAACAAAGTCTGGAATAATGGTAGGGCTTGGAGAAACTGAAGCTGAGGTAAGGGGAGTGTTAGAGGATCTTTTTGAAACTGGGTGCACAATTATCACAATCGGGCAGTACTTAAGGCCTTCAAAGCGGCAATTCCCGGTTCGGGAGTTTGTTTCACCAGATCAGTTTGCGGTGTATGAGCAAATTGGAAGGGAGATTGGTTTTAAGCAGGTTTTTGCCGGGCCCTATGTGCGTAGTTCCTACCGTGCAGAAGAGATTTGTAAGGGTTTCTAAGCCAAAAATGGGGTGATTTTATACTTTAGGCTGATCAATTTAGTGCTAATTGAGGTCAGGTATATTAAGTGTCGTGGGAATTATATATTTTTAGGGATAGTGGAAGTTAAACAGAGCTGTTTGAGCGATTAAGTAGTGCAAAAATTTCTTTCAATATTGTACTATGTAGTATACGTAGTAATAAAGGGAATGTAGTAGTTTTCTCTCATGCATTCTCAAAATAACTGGCTCGGTTTCACACTAAACTAAAAAGGAGTTGGTGATATATGGAGATTCAGATTACTTCACGTCACTCCAAAGCATCTCAGGCTCTTCAGGATACCATTACTTCTGAAATAGCTAAGTTGGAAAAATTTTCCGACAAAATTACCTCCTGCCATGTGATTTTAGACAGTGAACATGTGGACAGAACTGTTGAAATAACAATGAATTCAAGGGGACACCAGGTAGTTGGAGCTGCCCGTGCAGAAAATATTGGAAAAGCTATTGATTCTGCCATCGAGAAAGTAACTCGCCAGCTTAAAAAGATAAACGAGAAGGTAAAAAATCACAAAGTAGATAAAAGTTTACTGGTTAGTAAAGAGACGGATGTTGAGGATATTTAAAGGCTTATTATTTGAGGTTAGCCCTGTTTTAGAGGACAGGGCTTGACCTTTTATTTCTCAGGCATGTGTCAGCAGGTAGGGGAAGGTGTTAGGTGAGAAGAAGTAATGTTGATTTGGTTGTTGGTGCATCTATACTGCTGGCTATACTGATTTTGGTCTCTGGGGTGCTTTGGTTAAAGGAGTCTTCACTTTCACGCAGCATGGTAACGTATACTGCGCTTTTTGAAAATGTAGGGACACTTCAGGTGGGGGATCCGGTTCTGGTTAATGGTGTGAATAAGGGAGTAGTTACCAGAATAGATATTCGGGGTACCGAGGTAGCGGTGGTTCTAAGTATAGATAGAGATATTACCCTCACAGATTCCACCTCCTTTGTGGTGCAAAACATTGGATTAATGGGTGAGAGGGGAGTAGGGGTTCAGCTTACCGGTAAGGGGGTTCCCCTGCAGCCAAACACAACTCAGGATACAGCTTTTGTACGAGGGCGTTTCGATTCCGGAATAGCTGAGGCGATGGGCATGCTTGGCACAGTGCTTGGTGAAGTTGAAACACTCACCGGAAACGTAACTGCTATAGTTGAAAACACTATCGGGGATACAGCATTTTCTGACTTCTACTATTCTATGATTACACGCCTTGACACAATTTCCCGTGTTACAGAGCGATTGTTGCGTACCAATGAGCCTCTCATAGAAGGAAGTATCAGAGACATAACCAAGCTGAGTGCTGATTTAAAAACCTTGGTTGAAAAAAACAGTGGCAATGTTGACCAGATTATCGAGGATGGGGCAGCTTTGAGTTCTCAGGCTCTGGAGGTTGTTTCCCGAGTGGATACATTATCGGTATCTATGAATAATATTGTAGGAAAGATTGAGCGTGGAGAAGGCGCTTTGGGGCAACTGATTCAGGACGAGGAGTTATATCCTGAGCTTAAAAAAACGCTTACTGCAATAGATACGCTGGTAAATGAGATTCAAAATGATGCGCTACGTGTTAGGTTGCGTTTGGGCTTTGGCAGAAAAAGAAGATAGGAGATTATGACAGAGCGTACAGTTAAGGTTGTTAATTCATTGGGTATACACGCCAGACCTGCTTCACTTATTGTACAGACTGCAATGAAGCATAAATCATCTATTCAACTCATTAAGGATGAGGTGCCGGCAGATGCCAAAAGCATCATGAGCGTTATGATGCTGGCAGCCTCGGTTAATACTTCTGTAGTGATCAGGGCAGAGGGAGAAGATGAGAAAGAGGCCGTAGATTCTATTGCGGCACTTTTTGAAAAGAAGTTTAATGAAGAATGATTAAACCAGCTCTTTACTCTGAATTTTTTCCGCTAGCTAAAAACCCCCATACTCTACTCTTCAAACGCTCGAAAAGGGTGTATTTGCTTTAGCCCGATTGTATTTTCTTTTCCTGAAAACAAAAAAAGTAGGAGGAAGAAATGGTGCAGAGGTTAAATATTGGTCTAATTGGGGCTGGAACAGTAGGTGGTGGAGTAATTAAAGTGCTTAATTCCCGTCAGGAGTATTTTAACCGAGAACTGGGGCTTTCGGTACATCTTGAGAGGGTTGTTGATAAGGATACTGAGCTTTTTTCAAAATTGCCTGTAGGGGATGCTCAGTGTAGTACTGATATAGAAGATATACTTGGTGATGACACAATCCCCATAGTGGTGGAGCTGATCGGTGGGACTACTTTTGCAAAGAAGCTTGTTATAGATGCGCTTAACCGGGGTAAACACGTTGTTACTGCGAATAAGGCGTTGATTGCTGAACATGGGCCGGAAATATTCGAGACTGCAGCGAAAAACGGTGTTTCGGTCTATTTTGAGGCTGCTGTTGGTGGTGGCATGCCTGTTATAAAGGCAATCAGAGAGGGGTTGGTTGGAAATGATATTGTTTCCATCAAAACTATCATAAATGGGACCTGTAATTACATTTTGACCAGAATGACTCAAGATGGGCGTGCCTTCAATGATGTGCTTAAGGAGGCTCAGGTCAAGGGGTATGCTGAAGCTGATCCTACGCTTGATGTAGGCGGGGGGGATACAGCACATAAAGTCGCAATTATGGCCTCTTTAACTTCAAACGGCTATGTCCCTTATGAGAAGATATCCTGTGAAGGAATAACTGCTATTGCCAAGGAGGATATAGATTATGCAAATGAACTGGGGTATACGATAAAGCTTCTGGGGGTTATAAAAAAGAGTAGCGATGAAAGTGTAGATGTGCGTGTACATCCTGTGATGCTTAGTGATGACCATATTTTAGCATCGGTTTCCAATGAGTTTAACGCTGTGTTGCTTGAAGGTGATTCGGTGGGTGAGGTTCTTCTTTATGGAAAGGGTGCTGGTGAGTTGCCTACAGCCTCTGCTGTGGTAAGTGATATAATTGATGTGGCAAGAAATATGGTAAGTCAGGATCCGGTGCGAATTCCTACCGACCATTACAGTTCAAAAAGAGCGGTGCCGGTTACCTCAATGGATCAAATATCGGGACGTTACTATATGCGCTTTAGTGTTGCAGATGTGCCTGGTGTGCTAGCTACTATAACCAAATTTCTGGGTGATGAAGGGATATCTATAGCCTCGGTTATTCAGCGGGAAATTGACTTGGAAGAGCGGGTGCCTGTGATTATTGTAACGCATCATGCTGCAGAGAAGGGGATAAGAACAGCTATTGAGCAGATAGAGAAGACTGACTTTATACGTGCCCGCACTCAGGTTATCAGAATAGAGGACTGAGATAGGTAGATACAGGAAAGAAATTATGAATTACGTAAGTACAAGGAATAATCATCCTGCAGTACAATCTTCACAGGCCATAAATCTTGGAATGGTTCCTTCGGGGGGGTTGTTTGTTCCTGAAACCATACCGCAACTTTCAATTAACGATTGTATCGGTAAGTCATATACTGCTACGGCTGAACAGGTTTTGGCTCCTTTACTGGATGACTTTTCTTCAAAAGAAATTAAGGATTGTGTCGCGCTGGCATATGATAACAGTTTTGATGTGCCTGATGTAATTAATTTATCAAAAGTTTCTCCCGATAGCTGGGTACTGGAGCTTTGGCACGGTCCTACAGCGGCTTTTAAGGATGTAGCACTTCAAATTATGCCCCATTTCATGAGGTATTCAAAGCAGAAAAACTCTGAGCGCAGGCATACTCTTATAATGGTTGCTACAAGCGGTGATACCGGAAAAGCTGCATTGGAGGGGTTTAAAGATTGTGAGGGTATATCGATTGTGGTATTTTTCCCTCATGGTGGCGTAAGCGAAGTTCAGAAGCTTCAAATGCTGACTACTTCTGGTAACAATACTTCTGTTATTGCAGTAGAGGGCAACTTTGATGATTGTCAAAGCTCGGTCAAAGAGCTTTTTTCTGATAAGCAACTTAGAGAAAAAGCTCAGAGAAAAGGGGTAGCCTTTTCATCAGCAAATTCTATAAACTGGGGACGTCTGTGTCCGCAAATAGTGTACTATGTAAAAGCTTACGCCTCTTTGGTTGAAAAGGGGGAAGTTGCCGTGGGTGAAAGCATAGACTTTTGTATCCCTACCGGAAACTTTGGTAATATACTTGCAGGCTATTATGCTCAGAAAATGGGACTGCCGATTCGTAAGTTGATTTGTGCATCCAATAAAAATAACGTATTAACAGATTTCTTCAAAACAGGGCACTACGATCGAAATCGTCAGTTTCACCGAACGATGTCTCCATCGATGGATATTCTTATCTCCTCTAACCTTGAGCGTTTTCTTTTTGAAATGACCGGGCATAATGCAGATAAGGTTTTAAAATGGTATAATCAGCTTCAAGACCGGGGAGAGTTTAAAGTTGATGAAGAAACGTTTGAAACTATGAGAGCTGTTATCGAAGCTTCGTGGGTAGATGAGCCTGCTGTTTTGGAAACAATTGGTGAAGTCTATAAACAAAGCGGCTATGTTCTTGATACACATACTGCAGTAGCGTTTGCCGCTTCACGGAAGGTTAAAAAAGATGCTGTGCCTGTAATTATTGCTTCAACAGCAAGTCCTTTTAAATTTAGCGGTGATGTGCTTCAGGGCTTAAACAAGGGGGAAGCTGCTGAGGATGAGTTTGAATCGGTTAGAAAACTTCATGAACTAAGTAAAATGAATATACACCGGGCGGTTGATGGATTGAAGGAAAAGAGAATCAATCACGGTTTGGTGATAAGTAAAGGTGAGATGGGAAAAGTTGTTGAAAAGATTGTTTCTGAAATAGTTTGATCTCTCCTGTGGGGTAAAGGTGGTATGATGAGCTCGAAATCAAAATATGCTATACTTGTCGGTGATGGAATGGCAGACTTTCCCATAGCTGCACTGGATAATAAAACTCCACTTGAATGGGCCAGAACTCCTAATATGGATAAGGTGGTGGAATCTGGGCGTACGGGACTTGCGGCAACCGTTCCAGAGGGGTTGCCTCCTGGAAGCGATGTCGCAAACATGTCCTTAATGGGGTATGACCCTCTTAAATATTATTGCGGGCGTGCTCCTATTGAAGCTGCGAGTATGGGGGTGGAACTTGGAGAGGGCGATATTGCATTCAGGTGTAATCTGGTTACTTTAAGACAGGGTATAATGGAGGATTACAGTGCCGGTCATATTGATAACGATGATGCCACTGAGCTTATTACTCTTTTGGAAAAAGAGCTTGGAAATAAAAATGTAAAATTTTATCCAGGGATAAGTTATCGTCACCTGGTAGTACTTAAAGGAATAAAGGCTGATCTAAACTGTACACCTCCACATGATATCAGCGGCCGTTTATTTGCCGATGCTCTTCCTCGGGGCCAAGGGAGTGAAGAGGTAAAGGGGTTAATGCAAAGGGCGAGTCAAATTCTATCAGATGCAGCTATAAATAAGAGGCGTAAAGAATCAGGTAAGCTTCCAGCTACCGATATATGGCTTTGGGGTCAGGGCCCTTCAATTAAACTGCCTGATTTAAAGGAGAGGTTTGGACTAAGTGGATCTGTTATTTCTGCTGTGGATCTGGTAAGAGGTCTTGGGAAACTTACTGGTCTTAACGTACGCATAGTTGAAGGTGCTACCGGATATCTGGGTACCAATTATGCAGGAAAAGTTTCTGCCGCCCGGGATGCTCTTATGAATGAAGACTTTGTGTATTTACATGTAGAAGCTCCCGATGAAACGTCTCATGAAGGGTCCTTGGAAAAGAAAATTCTTGCTATTGAGGAGTTCGACCAATTTTTGGTTGGTGAGATGATAAAAATTCAGGAACAGATTAAAAATTTAAGGATTCTGGTAATGCCCGATCATGCTACACCTGTTTCTCTAAAAACTCACCACGCAGCCCCTGTTCCTTTTGGGGTTTCGGGAGCCGGGATAAAAAGAGACGCTGCTTTGGCCTATAACGAAAAAGCCGCATCGGGGTATGAGCCCATATCAGGTCCTTCACTGTTTGAAGCTTTTATCAAAGGAACACTTTAGTGCTATGATTTTGCGACTGCTGGAGAAGATTTTTACATTCCTTTTTGATTGGTTAGCTATAAATGTAGCTTTATTTACCACTTTTTGGATTCGCTATTCTTCAGGGTTATTTTCAGTTGAATCACAGGATGCCATAAATCCCTATTCTTATATCGAACCCAGTTTTATTCTTAGTGGTGCATGGTTGGTACTTTTTTTCCTCACGGGTCTTTACCGTGACTGGTATAAAGAATCCAGGGTGGATGAGTTCTTCGTTGTCGCTCGAACAATTTTCATGGGAATGTTTTTCCTTTTTCTTATCACCAGTGCTCCGCAAATAATGGAATTTGCACGCACTGGAGATATTAATGCCTTTCTGACACCTACCAAATTTGCAACTCTGTTCACTTATGGCGGATGTATGCTTTTCTTTGCATCAATAAACCGTTTTGCGATGCATACATTTATTGCCTTTCTACACTCAAAAGGTATTGCAGTAAATAAGATATTAATTATCGGAGCTAATGATTCGGGAAAAAAACTACTAAAGGATATAAACTCATTCCCCAAGCTTGGGTACAGGGTTGTAGGATTTGTGGACGATGATGGGAAAAAGTGCGGCTCAAGTTACGAAGGGTTACCGGTTTTGGGTACTTATTCCAAAATACCTCAAATCATAAAAAAAGAGGGCATAGATGGTATAATTATAAGTCATGTAAGTGCTTCTCCCAATGAGATTTCAAAAATCCTTGATTATTGTGGTGATATAAATGTGACGATTTACATGGTGCCATCACTTATGGATGTGATTACCGGGCATTTAAAAACTCATCAACTCTTTGGTGTTCCACTGATGGTCTTACTTCAGGACCATATGCCAGGCTGGGAAGCACAGATTAAGCGTCTTATTGATATGCTGATCTCTCTTAGTGTATTGGTTATTGGTGCGCCTCTATGGAGTTTGCTTGCCATTATAATCCGTCTTACTTCTCCGGGGTCTCCTATATACAGTCAGACCAGGGTAGGGCAAAACGGTAAGAATTATACTATGTATAAATTCAGATCAATGTATATAGATGCCGAGAAGAGGTCGGGGCCGCAGTGGGCTTCGGAAAATGACCCAAGGATAACACCAGTGGGTCGCTTTATTCGTAAAACAAGACTTGATGAGATACCTCAATTTTTTAATGTTTTAAAAGGTGAGATGAGTCTTGTTGGGCCGCGTCCGGAAAGACCTGTTTTTGTAGAGCAGCTCAAAAGAGAAATCCCCTGGTATATCAGAAGAATAAAGATGAAACCAGGTATTACAGGTTGGGCTCAGGTAAAACATAAGTATGATGCATCCATTGAGGATGTAAAAGAGAAAGTAATTCATGATCTTTACTATTTTGAAAATATGTCACTGTCTCTAGACATCAAAATACTTCTCAGAACAATTTTAGTCGTTCTGACCGGCAAGGGTGCACATTAAGCCCTTTCTTTCTTCAGGCACAGATTTTGTATCGTTCCCCAGATATATATACACCTTTCTATCTATAAATCACAGGAGAACTAAATGGAAGCCGGGGAGATCTATTTTGGAAATCCAAATCACCACATTAAACCAGTCTCTTTAAATGCAGGACCACTTACTTTGTTGTATGAAAACGGGTATATCAGGTCTGTATTCTGGGGTAGAGAAGAGCTGGTGAGGCGAATGTATGTAGCGGTTCGCGATCAGTATTGGAATACTATAGAATATTCGATTTCAAATCAGGAAATAAGCATAGAGGAGCAAAGTTTCGCAGTTCATTTCGATTGTTACCATAAGAGAGGTGAAATTGAATTTTTATGGAAAGGGAGCATAACGGGTAGTAAGGAGGGGAGCGTTCACTTTTCGATGGACGGGGAAGCATTAAGAAGCTTTAAGACCTGGCGTATTGGAATCTGTGTGCTTCATCCATTAATTTGGAAAAACCAACCATTACAAGTAGAACATTTCGATGGTAGTGTGGAAAATGCGGTATTTCCCAATAGTATTAGTCCTTTTCAGCCCTTTACTGAGATAAAAAGAATGGTACTAACTCCCTATCAAAACTCAAAGGCTGTTATAGAGTTTGAGGGAGAAAAGTTTGAAACCGAAGATCAGCGTAACTGGACCGATGCAACCTACAAAACCTATTCACCCCCTATGAACGAACCGGGGCTTCATAGTATAGAAAAGGGGAACAAAATTAATCAGGGAGTAGCGCTCTCTGTTTTCGGAAAAAAACCACAGGAGAAAAAAAGTGATAAAGAGTTAGTGGTAGATATTGCAGCCGATAGGCAAAAGCATTCAGTGCCGGATCTTGGCACTCAGGTTGATCCTGAATATAGTGGGGGACAGCTTTATGAAGAGATTATCAGAACATCCGGTTTTTCCCATGTAAGGGTAGATGTAGACGTGGCATCAGAGGGGCTCAAAGAAACTATTGCAAAAGCAGCTGATGCCAGCACTCAGCTGAGTATGCCTCTTGAGCTTGCACTCTTCTTTTCTGATAACTATGAATCTGAAATAACCACACTTCTTGCCCTGTTACGGGAATACCGCGTTTCTGTAAAACGATATTTATTATTTAGTAAAAAGGAAAAAATAACCCCTCAATACTTGGTTGATTCATCCAGGGGTGCTTTATTGGCGTATTCAAGTGATGCTTGGATTGGTGGTGGAACGGATGGATACTATGTTGATATCAACAGAAACCCACCATCAACAGCCGGCCTTGATTGTATTTGTTACTCTATTAATCCTCAGGTTCATACTTTTGATAGTGCGGCGGTAATGGAAAATGTTGCCGGCCAGCGTGAAACTGTATTTGATGCTAAAACAACAGGGAATGGTTTGCCGGTGGTTATATCCTCTCTTACTTTAAGACCCCGCAAAAAGAGGTCGCAGCTGCTTAAAGATGGGGGGTGGGACTCGAGGATGAAGGGTCTTTTTGCTTCTTCCTGGACTCTTTCAAGCCTTGTTTCAATTATGGGCGGTGGGGTAGACTCGGCAACATACTATTCAGCATTTGGGGATAGTGCAATGTTTGGGTCAAATGGCAGTGTCTACCCGTCTTTTCATGTATTAAGCTTAGTGGCTGAATTTAGAGCAGGAGAAGCTCAAATTCTAAGCAATGAACCTCACTGTGCAGCTTGTTTATTGAAAAAAGAGCATTACCGGCGTATTCTTCTGAGCAATTGTACTGATCAAAAACAAACGGTGCATCTTGAAGGATTGGAGACGCGGTTTATTGAGCATCTATCGATTGATGAATCCAGATACGAGGAGGCATGTATGGTACCTAAAAAGTTTTTGTGCGGGCCTCCTGCAACGATTGAGGTTATTGGTAGCAGGGTAAGTGTTGAGATGTTGCCGTATGCTGTTTATTCCTTTGATTGGATTGGAGAGTGATTAGTAGAGTAATGGGATACAAAGAGAATAGTGTGGTATGTTTTTTGCCTGTTTTCTTACTGTGAGCAACTGGTATACTAAATGCGCAATGACTGGGGGGTATTATGTTTTTTTACATAGAATTTCTGATTGCATTGATGGTTGCTCTTTTCATTACTGCAATAATTGCGGCGGGACTGCGCAAATCAGCGTCTGTAAGGCGCTATGTTTCAATTTTTATTCTTATACTTCTTGCAGCCTGGGCCGGGGGGTTATGGCTTGTGCCTGTAGGGCCTGATTTTGCGGGAGTCTCTGTGCTTACCTTTGTGATAGTGGGAATAATTACTGCTCTTATCCTGGCTATCGGGGCATATCCCTATTATCCAATTTTTCAAAGAGAAGAGAATCCCACTAATCCTAAACGGCCTATAAAAGCACAGCCGGTAAGTGGATTCTTTTGGCTTCTGCTTGTAATTTTAGCTTTAGCTATCATTGCAGGATATTTGTGGCCAGCAAGGATAGTGTAAAAAAGAATGCTATACTGGATACTTTTAGCGACCCTGTCGACCAGTCTAATGGCGTTTGTCGGAGCCCTTACTCTCTTTTTCAGGTCCCATATACTAAAACTAATCCTTTCGGTTTTGGTAGCTTTTTCTGCCGGCACTCTTTTAGGGGCTTCATTTATCCACCTTATACCAGAAGCGTTTCATGAAAGGGGAGTAGACGAACAGTTGTTTTTGTGGTTGCTGCTGGGGTTTACCGTAATGTTTTTGCTTGAGCAGACCATAAGTTGGCATCACTGTAACTTTATTACAGAAAAGCAGAAAAAAGCGCCTGTCACCTATATGATCCTGGTAGCAGATGGGGTACATAACTTCATTGATGGTCTTGCAATAGGTGGAGCTTTTATTGTGAGCTTTGAAGCTGGTATTGCTGTTTGGGTAGCAAGTATTGCTCACGAAATACCCCAGGAACTTGGTGAGTTTGGTGTTTTGCTTCATGGTGGGTGGAAAAAGGGAAAGGCCCTGCTTTTTAACTTTATTTCTGCATTAAGTATTGTGCCAGGAGGCGTTGTAGCATATTTTGCTGCACAATTTCTGGACATGACTTTCCTTTTGCCTTTTGCTGCCGGCACATTTATCTACATTGCTGCTTCAGACCTTATTCCAGAGGTAAAACATACCGAAGAGCTTAGGGATGGGTTAAAACATTTTGTTGCGTTTATAGCTGGTATGGCACTGATGTATTTGATTGAGAGCACTTTTCACCATTAAGAGAGCTATTAAATGAGGCTGGGGATTAAGCTGGACCTGAGGTTTTCAAGAAGCGAAAAGCTCAGAGAACTTTTTGAGGGGCGGGATATTTTAAATACGCTTTTTGATCTGGGAATCAGAGCTGTTGAAATACCGATAGGAGAAACCACCGATCGCAAACGCATGGCGGATCACTTCGCTAAAATAATAGAATCTGGTTTGGTTGTCTCTATTCATCCCTATTCTGAGGGAACAAAATTCAACCCGCTTTATTTTTCACCTACACCAAAGGATCCCTGTCGTTTGTTTCATGAGGAGATTTTTCTTCTGGCATTGGATGCAGCGGTCCTGCAAAAGCAAAGAGTTATAGTAAATCTTCACCCGGCTGCCGGTCCTGCTTCAGTACCAAGGGAGTTGCAGCTTGAGCGTTCAGCAAAGTTTTTCGGGTGGAGCAATAGGTGGTGTGAGGAGTTTGCTCAGGGGGTAATCCCTGTTGCAGAGCTTCAGATAGCCCCAAACAGGGATGAGGGGTTGTTTAGAATTGGAGATACATTTGAGGAGCTTGAGTATATAAATAGCTACAGTTCAAGTGGTTTGTGCTGGGACTTTGGTCACAGTTTTCTTAACCATATTCGATATGCTACTACTCCCCTGCCCCCGCCACATCTGATTGAGAAGATAGTTCATGTTCATTGTCACGATGCATTGGACGGGGTAGATCATATGCCATTACTTTATGCAAATAGTGGTTGGGAATACAATCTTATCACCTTACGCCAAAGGGGTTTTGACGGAACGGTGATCCTTGAGGTGCCATCGAAAAACTTTTTAAAAGCAGGTGGATTTGAGTCTGTTGAAAGGTCGGTTAAAAACCTGAAAAAAGTACTTGATCAGCCGGTGTAATTTCTGCTTCAGAAATCCTCATTTTGCTTTCAGTAACTCTGTTATTAATTCATAATATATGTATATTTATTTTTATTGCTTTTAATTTAGTATTGATTTATATCACAAAATATCAGAACTGGCCACATTCAAAAAGGTAGTTGCAGGATTTGGGTCCCAAAAAACAACTTGGACAGCATTTTCTTATCGCCCCCTCTTATGCCAAAAGAATTGCAGAGGCAGTACCTTGTTGCAATTCAGAGTGCAAGGTTCTTGAAATAGGGCCCGGACGGGGTGCTTTAAGTGTACCTCTTAAAGAGCGTTGTCCTGCTTTTCATCTTGTTGAAGTAGATAAAGATGTTTTAGAATCTCTAACGAGAAAACTTGGAGAGGGAGAATATACGCTTCACCGTGCAGATGTAATGAAATTTGATTACGGGTTGGTAGGTTTTCCTCTTCATGTGGTAGGTAATCTGCCCTATAATATCGGTGCCTGTATTATAAAGAAGACCCTTTTATATGGCTCGAAGGTAAAAACGTGTACGTTTATGGTTCAAAGAGAGGTTGCTCAGAGAATTGTTTCCGGGCCCCACAGCAGAGACAATGGTTTTTTGTCAATATTTTGCCAGTTTTTTGGAACAGTGAAAATACTATTTAATGTTCCACCAGGAGCTTTTTTTCCACCACCCAGGGTTGATTCATCGGTGTTTCAGGTAGTGGTGGATCCAAATGTGGAAGAAAAACTTTCCCCGGAGCACTGGGAACGTTTCTTTGCTTTTGTAGACAGTGGGTTTTCAATGAGAAGAAAGCAACTTGCCAAGATCCTCAGTGTTAAATATGGCAAAAGGCGATTGTATTACGAATCTGTTTTGGAGCAAATCGGTATCGACAAATTGTCAAGACCGGAGGACCTTGATGTATCGTTGTGGCTTGAGCTTTTTAGGAAGTGCACTCTGTGACACATAGTTATGGAATCGCAGGATTGATTTTAGCTCTTTTGCTATCTGTTGAAGCCCAAAACTGGCCTTCTGAACTAACCATTCCTGAATCAAATTATTCAGACCAAGAGCAGCCGCAGTTCTATATTAACAGTGAAATTTTTTATGAACAGAGCTTTCGAAGTAGAGATTATCTGCTTTGGAATAATTCATCAGGTCCCTTTTCTATAAAACAGAGTATAAATCATGAGCAGTACATTCAGGGTAATCGTCAAAAAAGGCGCTTTATGGACATCTCGGGGAGTGCAACCCGGGTAACCGGTGTAGAGGGCTTAAAAGTTGGTTTAGGGTGGAGTCCTGTAATAAATACCAATATAAGAGAGCAAAGTGGCGGACATGAAGTAATTAAAGATATAGGGCCTTTACTGAAATATGACTACAGGGGAATACCTGCTGTAGTAAAATTTGGAGTTTCCGGAAGGAGCCATCTTGATACTCTAATGGTTAGTAGAGAGGCGATTTCCTCACGACTCAGGAATCATTGGGGAGTGTATGGTAGTTTTGATATAGGTGATTACAGCAGACCGATACCTGGTTATCCTGTGTATGCGCATGTCTCGGGATTTGGTCGTTCGGTCAATAAAGAAGGCATGGCTCTTTTTTCCGGAGCATTGTTGGCAGTGCAGGAGATTGAAACAGGAGATAGTCTGATATTTTACTACGGGGACACTTTTTTTAATGGCAAGCTTGGTTATTTGGGGGAGAGTGATGACGGGGTATCATTAGTTAACACTCCCTGGAAAATGGAACGCAACTATCGTATTAGTGCAGGAGTAAAGGGTAAAGAACGGGGGGTGTTTTCACCTGCCTTATATTATTCCTTCTCTAAACTTGAAAATGATTACCCATCCAGCGATAAGTATTGGGTTGATTATTCTGCTACTCATAAATTAGGTACAGAAATAGTTACAGATACATCAAAAGTTCTCTCAGGAACTACCAGTTTCAGCATTCGGTGGAGAGAGTGGGATCGCAAGCAGGGTGGCAGTGATAACACTAATCTTAGGCTTGATTATAATCCTGCATTTCAGTTTTCAACTCGTTTCAGGTTGCCACTATCATTTGTTACATCGTATAGTTATTCAGTTTCAAGAATACTGACTGAACCGGCAGATCTTAAAACACAGTCCGAAACAGTTGGAGGTAATAACCTTGACAGGCTTTTTGTCAATCATAATTTAAGTCTTAGCTCAGGTAATTTCAGTGGATTACATTTTGAACTCTATTGGGATTTCAATGCTTATACACTGCATAACCTTAAAAGTCATAATAGCAGTCAAAACAGAACTGACCGTGGGCAAAGGCTGGGTCTTAAGCTTAACTATGATTTAGCTCACAATATAGCACTATCGGAGCACTTAATAGCAGAAGCACGGGTTTCAGAATATCATTTTCCGGTCTGGAGACAGGAACCAGAGGATCGTCCGGGTTATTCGCGTGTATTTAGCTCTGCTACTGAAGCTTGGTGGATGTTTCACCCATCATTTGGATTAAATGCTTTATGGGAAAAATCGTATAACGATGATGGATACTGGTATGGAAGAGAGTATATGATAGAGGAGCTTGAAATGGACAGTACTTTGCGTACTGATTTTTACGCAGTTGAGAATAAGTCAATACGGAATGCTTTTGATTTGACATTTATGTTTAGAGGGGAAAAAATTGAGGCAAGAGCTGGTGGAAGGATTGTAGGTATTCATGATATCAACTGGAATAAAGAGTACAAAACAGGTAATAGAGGACTTATTTTTGAGCCATATGCTGGCGGTATGTTTCAGGTAGGGTTTGTCGATCTGGAGTTTTATGTAAGGCACATCTCAGTTTTCAGAGAACGTGGTTCATTTGGTAAATCCGGAATATGGGATCTGAGATTATATCTTACAGGAGGGGTATGGTGAAAAGTAGTATTTTGATATCCTTTGTTGTACTGTTGGCATCTTGTAATCTTTTTGAACTGAAAGAGGCTGAATACCCGGATGGGCCTGGGAGAAGAGACCCGTTTAATTTCAATTATCTGCTTAGTCAGGCGACTTCATCGGGGGAAACTTTTAAAACATTGAATTATGAAGATATTTTTTCCTCAGACATGCAATTTGAATCGAGCGTATCAACTAAAAGAATAAGCAGAAGTGAAGTTATTGAGACGTTACAATATTACCAAAGTGAGCAGGATTATGTTTCCGGAATGCGATGGCAGATAAACAGGGTATTGAATGATGGTAAAAGAATATCTTTATTCGATGTGGAATATAGTGTGTACCAGGAAGGAATAGTTACGTTCTCGGGCAAAGCTGATTTCAAGGTGGAAAGAGAGCTTGAGTGGAAAATAACCTACTGGAAGGATTATCCCGATGATGAGACCAGACCATTTCTTAATCTTAGATAACCTATCGGGGGTAATGCAGAAGGTGCGGGTAGTTTTAGGAATTCTTTTATTTCTGATGTTAAAATCATGTAATGATTTTTTCCCCACCACAGGAGAACCGGTTACGGTAACCACAAGAAAAACTCCTCAGGGTGTTATACGGCAATTGATGAGATCGTACACAAACCGTCGTATTGATTTATTTGAAGACCTTTTACCTGTGACAGGAACTTTTCGTTTTTATATCTCTCCAAGTTTTGCAGAGGTGTACTCAACCCGTTCAGGTGTAACGTATGAGCCGGAAATAGACAGGTATTACTATGTCAGGGGCTTTAACTATTACTATTGGGGACAAAATGAAGAATTATCAAGGCACAGGAATCTTTTCAGGCAGGCAGATAAGATAGAATTTATTGAGCCTATTACGATTCAGGAGACCAGGTATACGGTAAAGCAGTGCAGCTCTTTGGTTTCAGATACTATTAATGCAGAGATACTGGTAACCACAGGGGAGTTGGTGATTAGTTTGGGAGAGGATACTTACCGAACATCTATTGACAAACAGGTTTTTTATCTTGAACGGGACCATCAGGGTTTATGGGTAATACGCGATTGGTTTGACCTTAGTTCCAATTAATTTTATTCACAGATTTTTTCAATGTTTTTATAGTCTGTAATAATTCCTATAAAAAAACCTGGTATAAATTTTGTAAATCCTGGCATAGTCTCTCTAATCTTTCTGAGCACCCTCAGGTCCTCTTGCTGAAAGGAGCCAAAACTTAGTGAACAAACTGCATAAGTTACAAAACCTGCTACTATCGACAGAAAAAAACCGAGCAGCGAACCATCTTTAGAGATTATTATTTTCATTACTAAACTCATTATAATTGTAGAAAAAAAGATTTTGGCAAGTGGAATAAATGGAATGATCACTTTCATTTTTTTACATGTATAAAGAATACCACCAGTACTGCCCAGAAGTGTGATTGAGCAATATGAAATAGCTGCTCCGATAGCTCCCCATTGCCGTATTAGAAAAAAATTTAGTACAATGTTTAAAAAAGCCAGGACTGAACCGTATTTAAAGATAAATGACTGTTTATTGAAAGCATAAAGAACAGCAGACGAAGGCTTTGACAAACTTGTAACAATTGACGTTAAGAAAACAAGCTGCATCACCCGTTGGGCATCAATGTATTCATAACCATAAAGGAATTTAATGATCTGAAAGGAAAGAATTGATCCCGCGGCTCCAATTGGAAATGAGAAAAAAGCCAGATACCGTACTGATAAATAAAATAACCTTTTTACTTTATCATAATCCTTTGATCCACAGTAATTTGACATAGCAGGGAAAAGAATTTTCCATATTGTGTTTGGGAAGATATTCACAAATTTGTTGGCTACATTATACCCAAGATTATAAAACCCGATTTGAGTTGAACTGCTGTAGCGACCAAGAAAGAAATTTTCACTTTTATCCCAGACAATTTTATCACATAAAATTATGGATAAAACGCTTCTGTTGTAATGCAAAACTCTTTTTTTCAGCTCTTGAGAGAGGCGTGTGCTGGTCTTTTTAAACATCCCTTCGCGCTTTAATACAAAAAAGTAGAAAAGAGCATTTATGAAAGAAAAAAGCAGCATTACAGCAAGAAGACCATTAACCCCTTTTCCGATATAGAGAACGTAGGCTTTGGCTAAAAAAGATAATGGGGAAGCAATAAAGTTAAAAACTGTAAAATATTCAAATTTTTGTATCCCCTCGATTGCGGCTGAAAATACCGCTGTAATCAGTCCCGGTATGATTCCAATAAACATGATCAAAAAGTAGACAGATTCATTTGGAGAAAAAAAGAAGGTCGAGATAGTACTTCTAAAAAAGATTAAAACAATAGTCGTTGGAACTGAAATTAAAAGTTCAATTTTGAGGATAAAAAGGATGATAGGCTTGCATTGGTTTCTTTCATTTTTCCCCTGGTATTCGGCTATAAATTTGGTTATTGCATGAATTAGACCCATTCCAAGAACCCACACTATTGTATTTGACATCCATAGTACAAGATTAAAAATACCGTAGTTTGATGGTCCGAGCTGACGGGCAATCCAAATGGAAATCAACCAGGACAGCAGTAATAGAGCAGTATTATTTAAAAGAATCATCACTGAATTTTTAATCAGTCTTGAACTTTCGCAAATAGTACTCAACACACCACCTCATTATAGAATTTTAAAGATTCAGCAGTAACTATTTCGGTATCATAAAAAAGAGATACTTTCTCTCTTGCATTCTTCCCAAGCATGCGGGATGAACGAGGGTGATCATGTAAAAAGGTCATTTTTTCCAGTAATGAATCAACCTGGTTTGGTAAAAAAAGTAAACCATTTTCCCCGTCTTCAATCATTTCCTTGTATCCACCGCAATTAGAAGCGCACACTGCTACACCTGTTGACATCGCTTCAAGGCACGTATAAGGAAAATTATCCCAAATAGAAGGAAAAAAGGCCGCTGAAGCTTTTTTGAGATATGCTCTTATTTGTTTATGTTCTGCACCTTTTACCCAGATCACCTTTTTGTCTAATTCATAATTCTCAATAATTGAAGTAATATACTGATCATACATTTGTCCTTCCTTGTACCTGCCATACGGTCTACCAATTAAATAGAGCTTTGGGGCGTTTCGTTTTAAGAGAAGCTTTTCATACGCTTCTAATAATAGGTGTACACCCTTTCTGTGCTCAACTCTTCCGGTATAGATCCAGTAATTATTTTTTTCTTTAGAAGGATGATAATCGTTTAATCTGATCGGGTTTGGATAAACAGAGACTTTTTTGAGTTGCCACCTTTTCTTAAGTATCAGAGCAAGAGATTTTGAAGGTGAAGAGATTGCCCTTGCCTTTTTCACCGAAGTTTTTTCCAAAAATTCCTGAAACAAACAATCTATGGGGTGTTCATGTATCATGTTAAATTTTCTTGCCATGCTCCAGGGTGTGTGTAAACGTACTACAAGAGGTAATCCTTTACCGGTAAAGTAAATACCTTCAGCACCACATTCAGGATATTCAATGATGTCAAAATAGTTATTTTCAAATAATACTTCATAGGCATTCCAGGCACTTTTAGCCCAGGCAAGGCGGTTGAGTGATTCAGGAATGAAATTATAGCATAGCATTCTAAAAAGGTAAAATTTTTTTTGTGTTGGAAGTGGATAGGGGCCAAGGGCAGTTCTGTGTACATGAACACCGTTTTGAATGTAAGAAACAGAATTAGGATTAACAGATCTGCATATGACATGAACTTCATGTTTTTTTTCTACGAGGGATTCTGCTGCATAGCTGGTATAGGTTCCGATTCCTCCAAAACCGCTTTCTTCAGGATATTCGTTTGAAATAAAAAGTACACGCATAGATTACCTGCTAATTCGAGACAGATTTATAAAGAGAAAGGAATTCTTTTCCGGTACACATAATCTCGTGGTTTTTACTGATGTATTGCAGCGCACTTTTACCTAAAGCAGAAGCAAGACGAGGGTTGTTGATGATATGAGAAATCATAGTTGTAAGTAGTTGTGGGTTTTTCAGGGGAAAAACCAAACCGTTGCTGCCGTGATTAATAAATTCTTTGATACCCTCTGCATCGGAGCAAACAATTGGAAGCCCTGATGCCATCCCTTCAAGAAGCGTGTTTGGACAGTTATCCATCAGAGAAGGGACTATCAAAATGCCGGATTTTTTGTATAGTTCAGAAATTTCTTGATGGTTAACTGCTCCTAAAAATAGAACCCTTGAGCATTCTTTGTAGCCCAGATTTTTAGCTATTGTTTGTTTGACTTTGCTGATGAATAATTTTTCAACTTCGCCTGCAAAGGTAATTGTAATTTTAGGATCTATTTTTAAAATATCTGTAATATAACGAGCAATAATACCGGCACCTTTTCTTTGCTCTAATCTTCCTACATAGAGAATCTTTTTTAGCGTCTTAGACTTGTAAGATCGTTTATCGCCAAAATCTCTAGTGTCAATGGGTGATTTAATAACTGAAAACCTGATATCAGCAATGTTCATGTGCTTATGTAACCAGCGCTGAAGAGCTTTGGTTGGAGAGATAAAAGCAGATGCATTTTTAATTGCTTTTGATTCAAATCGGTAAAAATTGGCTCTTTTGTTGGAGGTCGTTTTACCATTAATCATGTCGATAAGTTTCGAAGGCATACTGAATCGCACTATTATTTTGAAGGGAAGGGGTGGTTTAAGGCTGTAAGCTAAACCGCCGTATTCGGGTATCTGTACCACATTTAACTTTTCTTGCTTATGGATAGTAAGAAGTATTTGCCTGATATGTCTTGAGTGCCCTTTTTCCCAGGTTACAGCCCCGTTTTGGAACTTTTTTTCTACAAATTGTTTAATTCCTTTAGCCGATCGAAACTCGAAATGATGCACCTCAACAGCTGGTGAGAGATTTTGGGGCACAGTTCCTTTTCTAATAAGTACATGAACTTTGCACCCAAGATCTGTGAGTGCAGTTGCCAGTGTATAGGTGAATGAAGCTATGCCTCCCTGGCTACCATCTTCCTGAGGGTATTCGGAATTAATTAGTGCTATATTCATCGACTCGACTCAAAAGATCTGTGAAGAATACTATAAGATCCTAATTTTATAATGATTTAAGGGGATTGCCAAGTTTTATCTGTGGAGTGTATTTAGATCTTGGAATGGCTTATAAGACTAGCAAAGGGAGTAAACGGAGGAGCAGACATCGTTAACTTTACCACTGTGTTCTGATGTTGAGCCCTTGTCTGCTTAGTTCTGTTTTTAATTCCTTAATTGTAGATTGTCCGTAATGCAGAATCGAGGCGATAAGTGCCGCGTCGGCTTTGCCACGGGTAAGGACCTCGTACAGGTGTTCTGGTTTTCCACCACCACCCGATGCTATAACGGGTATTTTGACACTATCTGCAATAGATCTGGTTAGATTAAGTTCGTATCCTTCCCCGGTACCATCTGCATCGATTGAATTAATTACCAGTTCTCCCGCACCCAGCTTTTCTGCTTCAACTGCCCACCAGAGGGCATCGAGTCCAGTCTGTTTTCTACCGCCATGGGTAACAACTTCATACCCTGAGGGGATCTGTTTGGATTTAGTTACCCCAAGCACATCCATCGATAAAACAACTGCTTGAGAGCCAAGAAGAAGGGCCGTTTGGTTAATGAGTTTAGGGTTAGATACCGCAGCAGTATTGAGATTAATTTTTTCTGCTCCTGCCATTCTTACTTTCATGCAGTCTTCAACGGTTCTGAGCCCACCACCAACAGAGAAGGGAATAAAGATTTGAGATGCTACGTTTGAAACAACATCAATCATTATGTTGCGCTTATCACTTGAGGCTGTGATGTCGTAGAATACCAGTTCATCTATCCCTTCTTCATAGTATTTTTTAGCTGTACTGATCGGGTCCCCTATATCCTGAGTGTTGAGGAATTTAACGCTCTTTGCAAGCTTGCCATCTCTGACATCAAGGCATGAAATAATTCTTTTACTAAGCATCTTTACCATTCCACTGAGAGAAATTTTGCAGTAATCTTAAACCTGTTCTACCGCTCTTTTCGGGATGAAATTGAGTGGCAATTAAATTGTTTTGACCTATAATTGCAGGAAATTCAATTTCGTACTCACAAACACCTATTATAAGAGTATGGTTTACCGGGGCCGGATAGTATGAGTGTACAAAATAGAACTCTACTCCTTGGGAAAAACCTTCAAGCACAGGGTGGTGTCTGGTGGTGGTTATGGAGTTCCATCCCATGTGAGGGATTTTTAGATCAGGATTTTTTAGTTTAAAATGCACACACTCTCCCTCTATAAGACCAAGGCAGGAGGTGTTTCCTTCCTGAGAGTGACTTAAAATGATTTGTGTACCAAGACATATACCAAGAATGGGGGTCCCTTGTGAGAGGGCATCCTTTAGGGCTACATCCAGTTTAGTCTTTCTCAGCACCTCCATTGCAGTGCTTGCATGTCCTACCCCAGGAAAGATTATCCGCTCTGCGTTTCTAACATTTTTAGGGTCCGAAGTGATGCAGTTTGGTATTTTGAGGTGATCGAGAGCTCTTTTTACGGAAGTAAGATTGCCGGAATTGTAGTCAATGATTGCAATCATTGGGTAGTAAGTTCTCCGAATATAAGGTGTTACAAGATGGTCGGTTGCAGTTTGCTACCAAAAGTGTATTAAAATGCCTAAATAAAATAACATTTTACCCGGCTGATTAAAAAATATGTTTTTATTCTAAGAAATAGAACTTTTTTGCGCAAACAGGAGCTTTTTTTTCAGAATAATGTATTTTAAAATAAAGAAAAAACCGTGGAGATTAAATGAAAGATTACAGCTACTATCTTTTTGATGCTGATGGAACACTCTTTGATACAGCGGATATGATCTATTCCTGTTTTGAAGATACCTTTAAAAGGTTTGACCTAAACCCGGTTCCAAAAGAGATGATTTATTCCCATATAGGATTGCCGCTCAGGGATCAGCTCGAGGTATATATAGGTAATGTAGATGATGTCTTTTATCGGAGATATCGTGCAGCTCACATGAAACATCAGCTTGAGATATTTCGGGATTATTTGGTGCTTTTTAATGGGGTCAGAGAGACACTGGTTCAGTTAAAGGACCGGGGTAAAAGATGTGCAGTTGTAACGTCCCGAATGAAAGAGTCGCTTAGAATGTTTTTAGATGAGCTATCTATTCTTGAAAGCTTTGAAGTGTTTGTGACACCTGAGAGTACAGAAAACCATAAACCACACCCCCAACCGGCTTTTGAAGCTCTTAAGCTTCTGGGGGCAACTGAACAAAGTGATGCGATTTTTATAGGTGATTCATCTTTTGATATAGAGTGTGGAAATAGTGCCGGAATGGACACTGCTTTTGTGAATTGGAGCAAAATTGACCCCAAAACTCTTTCCGTTAAACCAACTTATATTTTAAACTCAATGGCGGATCTTTTATGTTCAAAAAAGGCAAGTTTAAGGTTGTAGTTGTTGTATTGTTTTTAGGTGGTTGCTTAGAAATATTAACAACCAGCAGCAATGATGATTCAGAACAGTTTCTATTTGCAGTTGCAGCTCTTGATGCATGGTTTCTCTATAGAGATAAGTTGCCCCGAAAACCAGAAATATACTCTGATCCTGTATTACTTTATCAAAGCTTAAATGAACCGTACACATCATTTCTGTACCCCGACACTGCTAAATATTTTTTAAGTATGATGTCAACATCATCTGCGGGGCTTGGTATCAGAACAGATTCTACAAAAAGAGGCTATGTCATACTGGATGTGATTGAAAATTCACCTGCTGAAACTGCTGGTTTGTTAAAACATGACACTATTATTAAAGTAGACGATAGTGATGTGGCCACAATGTCACGAATCGATTTTATAAATATTGTAAGAGGGCAAAAGGGAGATGAAAAGAGGTTAAAGATAAAACGAGCTGAAAGTGTACTGGATTTTAATATTACAATTGCTACATTTATGACCCCTTCAGTTTTCACGGATTCGTTAAGTGAGTCTACAGCTTACATACTGCTTACAACCTTTTTATCCGCTACTAACCGTGAAGGTGGCAGTGCACAGGAATTTCGCCAGGCTCTGGAAAAAAAGGACTGGGCTTCAAATATCATTTTAGATCTGAGACAAAACGGAGGAGGAGAAATAGAGCAAGCCATAAGCATCGTTTCTGAGCTTCTTGGGCCCCAAACGGAGATAATTACAAGTAAATATAGAAACTGTAACAACAATGCCAGATATTGTATTACGGAGAATTATACTTTGAGAACAGAGGAGGGGGGAGATTTTTCCAATAAAAGGCTTTGTGTTCTTATGGATGAAAATACCGCCAGTGCTTCTGAAATACTTATTTCTGCCCTTATAGATAACAGGGAGGATGTGACCACTATGGGGGGTAAAAGTTACGGAAAAGGGCGTGGTCAAGTGGTTTTAGAAGGACCGCAGTCCTGTATTGCAATTATTACATCCATGCAGTTTATGCCTGTTAAGGGGCTTGATTACGATCGGTATGGTATTGTGCCGGATATAGAGGTGTCTGGGATGGACATTGTAGAAAGGGCTCTTGAACATCTTGAAGGAGAGGTTGTAACCAAGCGAAAAGCTCTAAATGCTTCAAGAGTTCGATATTTATTTGAAGAATTTAGTGTAGAACATATGATGCCTTTGGCTATTACTAAAGAGGTAGAGTAAAAAGAGTTGGTAACGTCGTTTTAGTTTGTAGTTATACGCTTTTCCAATTCTGTTTTTTTCTCTCTTCCATCTCTTTTCTTATTTTGAGATAATGCTTATGTCTCCAGTGGGCTATTGTTCCACTATTTACCAGTTCTTTTACAGCGCATCCAGGCTCCTTTTCGTGCTTACAGTCATTAAAGCGGCACTCTCCTGTTTTATCTGCAATTTCGGGAAAGCAGTTCACCACACTGTTTTCATCAACTTGAGGAATCTCTATAAAGGCAAACCCCGGAGTATCTGCAATATACCCTCCACTTTGAAGCGCAGTAAGGGAGGTATGCGTTGTAGTGTGTGTACCTCTTCCTGTAGTTCCTGATACTTCGCCTGTTCTGAAAATTTGGTCGGGAAAAATTCTTGACAGTAGTGACGATTTTCCTACTCCGGAAAGCCCCGTCAAGGCAGATAATTTTGAAGTGCATAGAGTAGTAATGTGATTAAGACCCGAACCTTTTTTCGCTGATGTGAAAATGACCTCATATCCGATACGTGTGTAAGTATCCGTTACTTTTTTAAGCTCATCGGTTTGTTGGGAAGTGAGAAGGTCGGTCTTATTAAAAACAAGTACAGACTTTATATCATATACTGCAGCGGTAAAAAGATATCTATCAAGAGTGTTGAGGTCAAGAGATGGTGAAATAAAAGTGTTAATAAAAATTATCTGATCGATATTTGCAATAGGAGGCCTGGGAAGATAGCTTTTTCTTGGGGCTACACTTCTGATAACCCCTTCAAGGCTATCGAAGTTAATTATTTCCATCTCCACTATATCGCCGGTGCAAATTCTTCTTTTTTTCTTTTTCTGCTTCCCCAAAACAGTTGTTTTAACATTCCCTATCGGGGTGTCCACTACAAGATAATTCTTCTGTTCTTCTATAACTTTTGCTGTATAAACTGATTTGGTAGTCATATTTTCTTTGTGCAGGTTTTAATTTCTTGGTAGATAAAAATTACATCTTGTTTAATTTGTTCATCAACAGTAACGTTGTTTAAAATGAAAAAAATACTCTATTTTGACCTGGTAAGCGGAGCTTCAGGGGATATGATACTCTCCTCACTTATCGATCTTGGGGTTCCGGTGTCCTATCTTCAGGAGCAGTTAAAACGAACATCTATTCCAAAAATACACATTTCAGTGCAGCGAAAAAAAACTCAGGGAATAGAATCCACACAGTTAAAGCTCAATTGGGAGGAGCAGAAGCACTATCGCCATATTCATCAAATTATGGAGATTATTGAAAGTGGAAACTTTAGTGATTCGGTAGTGCAGAGGTGTTCTAAAGTATTAAATCACCTGGGAAGTGCAGAGGCAAAGGTGCATGGAGTACCTTTGGATCGGGTCCATTTCCATGAGATTGGGGCTGTCGATACAGTAATAGATATTTTGGGCATGAGTCTGTGTATGGAGTATTTGGAAGTGGATCATTTAGCATTCTCAAACCTTACTGTTGGGCATGGCTTTGTGAATACAGAGCATGGAAGAATGCCGGTTCCGGTACCTGCTACCGCTGAGATGCTAAGGGGGTTTTCTGTGAACAGGCTGGATATAGCGGATGAAATTCTTACTCCAACAGGATGTGCTCTGCTCACGGCTCTGGGGGAGCAGAGTGTCTTTGCACTTGATGGCACAGTGGAAAACAGTGGGGTAGGCTGCGGCAGTAAGGAATTTAAGGGGCATCCCAATGTTTTACGTGTGTTTTTGCTCAGTAGTAAGTTACAGCCTCAAACTGAGTGGATCTGTCAACTGGAGACTGATCTTGATCATGTAAGCGGAGAAGTAATGGCTCATATGAGCGATATACTGAATACAAGTGGAGCCTTGGATTCTTGCTGGATTCCTATATATATGAAAAAGTGCCGCCCGGGTTATCGCCTCTCCTGTCTGTGCAGGCCTGAAGATCGTGCTAAATTGATTGATTTAGTGATCAGGAACACAAGAACACTTGGGGTTAGATGGCAACTTCTAACAAGAACAATTGCAAAACGTAGGGTAGATAGTATTCGATTTTTGGGTGAAGAGGCAAAAGAGAAGGTGTGTAGTTATGGATCTTTTTCCTTTTCAAAACTGGAATATGAATCGCTCGTCAGGATTTCAGAGAAGAGTAAAATTCCTGTATTAAATCTTATAGAAGAATACATCAGCAGTAAAACCAAAGATTCAGAGTAATGCGTAAGTAACTTTTGAAACTAAAGGAATAAAGCCATGAAACATCAGTTTTGTATTTTTATACTTCTTTTTTTAATAGGGTTTTTATCTGCTCAGGAAGAACGCTCTTTTACGCCGTATGGTTTTGCTCAGTATCGGCTGAGGACAAGACATCGCAGTGCCGCAACGGATGAAGCACGTGTATGGACCTCTGATTATGCAAATACCATCTCCTACTATGCTGGATTTCGTGCTGTACTGAATCAATCCCTTGGTTTTGGAATGCAGATTGGTAATGACTGGGTTCATACCGAGGATGTTAACTACCTCAATAATAACCCTGTAATACCTCAACGCCAATTTCCTCCGGGCTCTGTCCCAGTGTTTCATCTTGCATATGCTACCTATGATCCAGGTTTTTTTGATCTTACCTTAGGAATCGTTCCACTCTTGAGTTATGGGCCTCTTGATCTTCTGGAGCGTTCTCTTAGTACCGGAACGTATCAGGGCACAGCGTTCTTTACCTGGCCCGTGATCACAAACAATAGTATGATGGGGCTGCAGTTGGGGTTTCCGCTTTTTGAAGATGAAAGAACCCTTAGGGCTGAGCTTTTCACGACTGTGATTGATTCCAGATTAGGAGAGATTACAGCCAATGAGGGGATAGTTGACCCTCCCGTTTCGGCATCAAGTGGAGTAATGTTACTTTTAACACTACCCTTTAGCACTGATGTGTTCATGGTTACCCCTCAGGTTCTTGGAGTATTTAACCGAAACTACAATCTTACGCGTGGCCGGGGAGATCATGAGTGGGCTGGCGGATTTAGGGCAGAGTATACGGTTAGAGGTGGGGTACAGGTTTGGGGTTCTTTTGCCTACGGTGGTATTGCTAACTGGAAAAGCAGAAATCCAGTAAACATGCGAACAGTAATAGATACTGTTGGAGAGGTTTATGATCACAGAGGGTTGATCAGTTCTTTGGGTGTAGGCATTGGAATCGGTCCAGGTACATTGGTAACCGATGTAAAATACAGTTTTCATACAGACAGGCAAACTGATGAGGAGTACTACCATTACGTTTTGAACGATCTTTACTACAGTTTGGAGGTGCGTTCAGGTCTTTCAATTGCGCCCAGAGTAAGGAATTTTATGACTTTTAATCCTTCGGGGAGCGAGATAGAGATGTTACTTGAGATTCGTCCGGAGATTATGGTAACGGCTACATTTTAGCTTGTGGGCAGCGCCCCGGAGGTGAATACTATGTATTGTTTCTGGAAAAGTGTACTGCCCCGGAGATGCTCTTTTTTTGGCAGAATAACTAAGAAGTAACCAATAAAAAGGGAATCAGTGAAAGTAGTTGTCCTGTATAATAGACCTATTTTATGAATGATTATACTGAATGGGGACTTAAAGTAATGAGGGTACAGGCTATGAGCACAAATATGTAATAGGTTTAGAGTGGTAAAAGGACTTTGCTACTCCACAAAGCCTTGAAATCATTCTGGATACAGCTGAACTACTCATGTTTAAAAACCTTGCTATTTCTGCACAGCTGAATTCAAGAGCATTTACTCCAACTAGTACAAACAGTCCTCTTACCAACCTTTTTTTTAACTTACTGCTACCTTTTAAGCTTATACATGTATTTGAAAGCGCATAAAGTTTTTTAAGTGTAATCCCAAGCTTCTTATTTAAGGGCCTTAGAGAACTAAGAAATTTATCTTTTGCAATTATTATGTTTACGAAGTTGGGGTCTCCAATTATACAGCATCGGGCACTCGTATAATATTGCCCTTTTTTATTTGCTTCTCTAAGGAGTTTAATAACTTGATTGTATCGATTGCATTGGCTTAGATCTGATCTGATATAGTTAGTATATGCAAATAGCGGGTTGGTATCATTAAAAAGTGAGAGCAGGCTTTTAACATTTTGAAACTCAGTATTTTTGTTTTGTATAACTATTGAATGGCTGTTATATTTGTAGCTATCTAATGTCTTAATTGTGCAGACACCTTTGCGGATAGGGTTAAGGTGTATATGCCTGATTATCTCTTTTAGTCCACAGAAGTTATCAACTATCGCTGAAGAAAAGCGTCTTATAAACACAGTCCCCCGCCTTCCAAGTATTTTGTTGAGATATTTGGCAAAAATAGAGTTAAGTGTACGCATAAAACCTGAAATAGAGGCAGTGCTGGTTTTAACAATTAAATGATAGTGATTTTCTTCCAGCGTCCAACTGATACAGGAATATCCACAGAGCTTTAGCAAGCGGGTGAGCTGGTTGATAAAATAAGTACGTACCTCTTCATTAGGAAAGAGATTTATTCCACTAATTGCCTCAGATCTGATTTGGTATTTAACATTTGGAACGACTAATCGACGTTGTGTAGCCATATTGTAGGCCCTTTCTGTTACAATTCAGAAAGTCAGCGAAAAAAAATAGGAAGCAATAATAGTTCCAATGCGTATAGCAGCTTTTTTCAAAGTAGGTTCACCCCGGAGGTGAAATATTCACTATTCACCTCCGGGGAAAACCTAACAATTGAGTAAATTTGAAATAAAAACTAACTCCTTACACTATTTTTTTAGTAAATTATAGATAGTCCTCTCTTTATTAGTGACTAAGTCCTCAATTATATCAAATAAACCGTCAGGAGATTTTGTATGAATAAACAATTGGTTTTGCTAAGTATTGTAGTGTTGGTTTTCTCTCTTCTCTTTAGTTGTAATAAAAAGATAACAGTAGAAGAGGCTAGGGAAAGAATCGAAGGACTTGTGGCCAGAGGTGTCCCTGAGAGCGAAATGTCAAAAATAAGAATGTATCTGTTTAATATGGAATCTGCAAAAAGCACTGGTAATCAGGGACCTTATAGAAGATACAGGAGTTCCCTTGATCTGGCACTGAACGAATTTGAAGAAAGAATGGTTGTTTTACTCGATGAATCTGGGCCGATCATTGACTCCTTAAAAGAAGTTGTTGAAGAAAAAAAGGGGAATTTGAAAGGCCTTCACCTTGAGGCTGCTGATTCACTTTTAGCAGCATTTGACTCTTTGGTAAAAACAAATCAATTGCTTCTGGCAAGAACCAGGCTAGAGCAGTATAATCTGAAAATGGATACTCTAATCACCATGCAAAATGTGGCCGACTCTTTAAGGAATCAGTTTGTTGGTGCTTGGGTAATGGAAAAAGAGTCTCCAGATCGTAGGTTTAATGTTGTAGAAAGAACTGAAATTCATATGCGCAGAGATGGAACTCTATATATAATGGAGAGCAAACGGGGGAGAACCAGCGAGAGTACAAGAGAAGATTGGGAATTTCGTTCTACGGGAACATGGGACTTAAAAGGTGATATCGCTTATCATTATATAGAAAATGAAAAACGGATTAGACAAAATTTCCACACTCTCGATCCCCAAACCGGAAGATGGAGAAAAGAATCAAAACCAGCATATGATTCAACTTTTACAGATGGATCAAGGGATCGATATGCTGCTTATAGTGCTCTTAAGGAAGATTACAGGAAATTTCCTATACGAAACTAACTTCGTTGTAACAAAATAAATGCCTGCATAAAAAAAAGGGCCGGATCTATTCCAGATCTGGCCTTTTCTGTATCAGTTCATTTCATCTCCGGGGAAAACTGGAAAGGAATAGCTTACCCTCTAATCGTATTTGACCCTTCATCGTAACAAAATTAAAACCATTATGTTAGAAGATTACCAAGAAAAGGACACCTTTGAATTCACCTCCGGGGAGTCCCCCAAACACTACACACCAATACTACACATGTATCCTTAAATATTGATTTTATTCCCCTAAAGTGGTAAAATCTTTTATCACTACCGGGGTTCAAAAAAAAATCCAGGAGAAGTAAATGGACAATGAATCTAAGGTCTCAAAGCTCATTGAGGAAAATGGTGAGCTTAAAAACGCCCTTTCCAAGCTCCAGGAAACACAGGAGCAGCTCATTCAGGCAGAAAAACTGGCATCCATAGGACGGTTGTCGGCCGGAATCGCCCATGAGATAAATAATCCCATCGGTTTTGTTTCCAGTAACAGTACCACTCTTACCGGATATGTTAATAGAATAAAAGAAATACTTAATATGTACAGGGCTGGTATTAAAAAGGAAATAATAGAAAAACGGGAAAAAAGAATAAAACTCGATTTTATCCTGGAGGATATAGATAAGCTGATAATTGAAAATATTGAGGGCTTAGCGCGGATAACTAATATCGTCAGCAACCTCAAGAAGTTCTCAAGAGATGACAGCCTAAACGAGTTTATCGATTCAAATATTAATGATGGACTAAGGAGTGTGTTGGTAATTCTTAAAAATGAGATTAAATACTGCGCTGATGTAGCGACTGACTTAGGTGATATTGCACCTATCCCCTGTAACATGAGTGAGCTTAACCAGGTGTTTCTTAATATAATAGTTAATGCTGCCCAGGCTATAAAGGAGCAGAAAAGAGATGATAAAGGGACAATAAGTGTAAAAACGTATCAGGATTGCGAAAATGTGTACTGTGAAATTGGAGATGATGGTCCCGGGGTACCGGATAAAGTTAAAAGGAAAATATTCGATCCGTTTTTTACTACAAAAGAAGTTGGCATCGGCACGGGACTGGGCTTAAGTATTTCCTATGAAATAGTGGTTAACAAACATAAGGGAGATTTAACAATAGATACCAATAACGGTAAAGGTACATTATTTATTATTACTCTTCCAAGGCACAGGGGAGAGAGTGATGTCTGAATCGATACTGTTTGTTGATGATGATGAGATGGTATTAAACGCAATTGAGAGGACTTTTCTCTTCTCCGATTATAGTGTTTACACTGCCAGGGATACCGATGAGGCTTTTAAAATTCTTGAAAGTACTGACATAGATATGGTCGTCTCTGATATTAGAATGGCACCTGTTAATGGTTATAGATTTTTAAAGCTTGTTAAAGAGAGATACCCCAAAATAATCCGCATTGTCCTTTCTGCCTACGGCGATAGGGAGATGATGATAAAGACGATAGGTGACGGAGTTGCTAAACTGTATATGCTTAAGCCCTGGGATAATGATGAGCTGATTGATACAGTAGGTCATATATTTAAAATGTACAACTCCTTAGATGAGCTTAAGTTGATAGAAAAAATTGATAAAAATCAGTGGCTTCCACCAATGCCAAAAGTGTACTCCAAAATTCTTAAAGCAGTTGAAGAAGAGCGCGACATGAAGGAGATCGCTTCGTTGATTGAGCATGAACCAGCAACTTCCGCCGAAGTTTTAAAGCTTGTAAATTCATCCTTTTACGGACTATCTATAGGTTCTGTGCACCAGGCTTTAGTGTATCTTGGGATAAGAACAGTGAAAGATGTTGTCCTGTTTGCAGAGATTTTTTCCAATAACGGACACCAGAATAGTGCAGAACGGGAAACACTGTTTAGGCATATCGGCTTTTGTAACACTTTACTTCACAGATTCCACTTGACATTGTTTAACAGAAAGATAAGTGAAGAGTATTCAACTGCCGGGCTGTTATGTGATATTGGTAGGTTGTTTATATTAAGTAATTATCCGGATAAATACAAACAATTATCCTCTCAGTGGGAAAGTGAACCAGAACAAATGGCCAATGTAGAAAAAGAAATAGTGGGTTTTACTCATGAACAGGTGGGGGCACAAATCCTCAATTGGTGGAACCTTCCCGCTTATATAGTTGAATCATGCTATGTGCATCATGACCCATCGCTTTCAAAGCTTTTACCTCCAAAAATAGTGGCTCTTATACATATAGCAGATGTTTATGCCTGGAAAAAAGTGGAAAAAATTGAGTTTACTATACCCAAAACCGTTTACGATATTCTTGAAGTTGGAATCAATGAGATCGAATGTATGTTAGATGAAATTGTAGAAACAATTTGTTTACAGGATAAATCCGTTTAACCCCCCGGAGGCAAGAGTAGGATGTGTTCACGAATTATGTTTGTAGATGATGAACAAAATGTGCTCTCAGCAATAAATAGGATGTTTTTCGACGATGAGGACTATGAGCTGTGTCTGGCTTCTGGTGGTAAACAAGCGATCCAAATGCTTCGGGAGCAGCCGGTTAAAGTAATTGTTTCAGATATGAGAATGCCGGTTATGAATGGAGTGGAGTTTCTAAAGGAAGCAAAAAAAATATGCCCCGATGCTGTTAGAATAATTCTATCAGGTCAATCCGATGTAAAGGATGTCATGAATTCAATAAATAACGGGGGTATTTGGAGATTCATCAGCAAGCCTTGGAATGATGCTGATATGAAAATGACTATCAAAAACGCACTCGAATTATACGCAAAAGAGATGGAGCGAAGAGAGCTGTTAGTTAAATTGAAAGAAAAAAACGAATCATTAAAAAATCTAAATAATGAATTGGAAACGAAAGTACTTGAGAGAACAAGGATCATTAGAACTCAAAACGAGATGCTAAATTTGCTTCTCAATAGTTCCGATTTCAATGAGGTTATGCAAGCATTGTGTAATTCCCTGTCTGAAATATCCGGACAAGATTCTTACCTATATTACTGCTTCGATAAGGAAAGAATTGTTGAGTCAGGGAGCTCTCCTGATGAATATACGAAAAATGCATTGAAAAGGGCACTGAAAGGTGAGCATTACCAAGGTTCGGAACGCTTACATGTACTGCCTGTGAAAAAATCAGAAGAAATACTGGGCTCTGTGGCCTTTGTTGGTTCTAAGTCTAACAGTGATACTCTTAAAGAGATAGATACCCAATTTAGTCCGATTCTGGCACTGGCGCTCTCACAGCAAAAAGCATTATTTAATGCTCCTGATCTGCTTAAAAATCTTGATGATCTGTTTTAATCACAGTAAGGTAATATCCTTATGAAGTCAGAAAAACTTGAGATACGCATTATTGAAAATGGCTTAAAAGCGAAAATAACATCGCTATGCACTAATATTTCTATTGATGAAATCAAAGAGGCGTTAAAGCAAAATGCAGTGGTAAATGGAGTACAGTGGGATCATATAGAGTTATCACTTCATAAGGCACAACAATTCGATGCTGCGATAGCTGATGTTATAGTCGCTGATTGCACTCCAGCATACCCCTATACTATACAGCTTGGAGATAAGTCTGAGCCAATATATGGTGAGCAGGTGCAGGTATTTTTAAATAACCTGTCTAATATTTTCTTTGCCTGTTCAGAAAACGACGAACGAATGCAAATTGAAGGTGGTATTTTTGTTAACTCTGATGAAAAGTTTTTAGAGTATAGTTATCCCGAAGAAATAAATAGCGTGTTAGGGAAAACTGCTTCTTTTTCACCCCAAAGGAATCTTTTTAATGGGTTTCATTCAATATATCAGAAGAAAAATAAAAACAAGGTATCCTTAATTGCTGAAAAGACTGGCTTTTTAGTTATAAATGAAAAAGATGAATTGATGATAATTGATCCTTGTGTGGTAAGTGCCAATAAGCTGGAGATGTACTTTTTGGTAATGCCTTTGATTTACGGTAGACAGCAGGTGTATGATAAGCTTTTCAGAACCAGTGGTAGTGGTGATCTTACCGAAAATGATCTGCACAATATGATGAAAACAAAACGGCTGCAAAAAGTATTGGTACGAAAAGGAACTCCTCCCAAAAAAGGCAAGGAAGGGCTAATAGATTTTAAAATAGATATGGAAGTTAAACCTGTGGTAAATGATAAAGGGCAAGTAAATTTCAGAGATATTTCAAGGTACACTGAAGTTAGTGAGGGAACTGTTATAGCACAAAAAAGGCCACCTGTGCAATCGGTCCCTGGTGTTGATGTTTTTGGAAAAGTAATCCCGGTTGAAAAAGTAGTAGAAATTGATCTGAAAGCAGGTGAAAATGTTAATACGGTTGAAGATGGAGATGAAATCCTTTTTGTCGCTTCTCAAACAGGTATCTTAAACTACAAAAATGACTCAATTAGTATATCACCTGAACTGGTATTAAGAGATGGAGTTAGTCTTGAAACAGGTAATATAAAATTTAGCAGAGATGTTCGTATTTCAAACAATGTGCAGTCTGGATTTACTGTTGAATGTGGTGGAGATTTGATCATCTATGACAGCATCGAAGATAATGTGCAAATAACCTGTCGAGGTAACTTAATTGTAAAAAAAGGCATTTTTGGTGAAAAAACAAAAGTACGTGTTTCAGGGGATGCAAAGGTCAGATTTATTCAAAATAGTAATATACGGGTAAAAGGGAATTTGGTTGTTGAGGAATTTATATATCATTCCAAAGTATTTTGCGACAAGAGTATTACTGTTAAAGGACATGGAATCGTTTCTAATGAAAAAGGCTGTGTAGTAGGTGGGCAAGTTGCTTCCAATGGAAACATAGAGCTGCACTCTTTGGGTTCTCAGGCTGCTTTGAGTACTGTGGTTTGTGGTAGCGATCCGGAAACAGTAGAAAAGCTTGAAGAACTTAATGCTTTTTCAAATGTCTTAAAAAAGAAAGTCGTAGGTATACAGGGAAAGCTGGGAGCTGCGATTAATTCTCCTAGAATGAAAAAAAATCTTAAAAACCTTCCTGAAGAGAAGAAAAAGGCCCTTAAAAACGAGTTAAACGAACTGAAAAAAACTTTGGATCTGAATAATAAGACAAATGAATCGATAGAGAGATTAAAAAAAGTTGCCTTTAGTTCAGATCCTGAAAATCTAAAGGTAACTATTAAACGCCATCTTGTACCCCAGGTACTTATAAATATTAATCAAAAGAGGAGGAAAGTGATGAATCAGTGTGATAGAGTTAATTTCCTCTATAAAGATGGGGAAATTGTGATGGCTCCCCTATCCCATGAATAGGTGTAGTAAAGTTTTACTTATATAGTGAATAAAAAGGTCTAGAATGTGTAATAATAAATAAATTGACTAAAAATTTGTTTTCCGGTATAATATGAGTGGAGAAAAATTCTAATATAAGGAAAAAATGATGTACAGTAACCCTCAGAATAGCTATTTAAAGGCAAATACGATAATTTTTGCACAAAATGTGTGTCAGGCTCTGGAGGATATGGCCGGAGCGCCTTTTAACGTATGCAAAGAGACCCTTGAGGAAGCGCCCTTTAAATCAACGGCAAAAATGATTGCCTATATTACTTTTTCAGGTTCTATTCAGGGGCACTATCTTCTTGCTTTAGACGATGTAATTGCAATGAAAGTGATAGATATCTATGAGGAGGGGATGAGTAGTAGTCAGATAAGGGACCTGAGATCGGATTATGGCGGTTTCATTAAAGAACTTCTCAATTTGTCGGTGGGACAATCAATAGTTGAGCTGGAAAAGAACTTTGGTGATTTAACTTTTTTTCCGGCTATTGTGACATTCGGAGAAATTGAGTTTCCTGATATACAATCAGGAAATATAGTGATAGAAGGTAAAAGTGGTAAAGTACAGTGTTGCTTCTCACTGAATATGGCAAACCTCAAAATAGGGCAAAAACTGGAAGAGGCTCTTGTTGATTTGGAGAAGAAAACGTCTGAGGCAAAGGAAGCAAGAAGAAATGTAAATAGTATTCTTCAGTTACTTCCCATAGGGTTACTTGCGATTGATAAAAGTGGCAAAGTTTTGCCCGGTTACAGTAAATCCACAAATAGTGTTGTTGGTCTTGATCCTGAGCAACAAATTGTTGGAAAAGAATTACCCGAAGTGTTAGGGACAAGCAAGGAGTGCTTAGAAAGCTGGAAAAGTTGGTTAACACTGGTGTATGATAAATTTGGTGAGATACCGTTTAAAGATATGGCTGACCTTTGTGAGCTCAATGAGTTTGTGAGTGATAGAAAAAGGAATCTAAAGATTGATTGGTTACCTGTTGAAGATGAAACAGACAAACAACTTGAAAAACTGTTGGTAGTGATACAGGATGTGACCAAGCAGCGAGAGCTTGAAGCATCAATGAAAGAACTTAACGACAGGCATCAAAATAACCTTGAACTAATTTCCCAGATTATAAATATCGGACCAGATGAGGTAACAAACTTCATCTACGACTCTTCGCAGCTGCTAACGGATGCTCAAAAGATAGTAGAACGTAACAATTATGACCGGGAGCTCGTTAATGAACTTTACAGAACATTCCATACGCTTAAAGGGAGCTCAGGGCAATTTCGTTTTAAGGAATTACAGCAGTTGGCACATAGTGTAGAGGATCATTTAAGAATGTTCAGGGATAAAACAAGTGCCATTGATACCGGAACAGTGCAGCAGATAATGGATTCCATTAAAGATGCAAAGGGTTATATAACCAGGATTCAGGATATTAAATCAAAACTGGGTGGTAAAGATGAAAGCTTGAAAACCAAGGCAGAGCGAGACCCCGGATCGGTAATGGTAAATCTTGGTACTGTTAAGGAAATAGGGTTTGAAATCAATAAACTTAAAGAAAAATGTAAATTATCTCCGTGCGATCAGTTTGTTATAAAGGAATTGGATCAGCTCTATCTGAAAGCGCTTGAGCTACGTAAGATCAATCTTTCCTTCTTTATCTCTTCACTTGAATCTTTGGTGAAAAATACTGTAGAGAAGGTTGGTAAAAAGGCTTCAATCGTCGTTGGTAATGATATGGCTATTGATATTGAAGTGATGAGAAAAGTACATCAGTGCCTTATTCATATGATAAACAATGCACTGGATCATGGTATTGAAAGCCCTGAAGAAAGAGCCCAAAACGGTAAAATGGAAAGTGGATTACTGGTGCTCTCAGGCTTAGCGGATGAAAAGAACTACAGAATTACCATAAGCGATGATGGAAGAGGAATCGATATAAATTCAGTTAAGACTAAAGTGGCAGAAATATTTAATAAAACCGAAGAAGAAATGAACAATATGAATCAATCAGAGCTTCTTGGCTATCTCTTCGAGGCCGGTTTCTCTACCAAAGACCGAACTACTGAAATAAGTGGAAGAGGTGTGGGGATGGATTTTGTATCACATACCGTGAAAAAATTGAATGGTTCAGTGGAGATTAATACAAGTAAAGGAAAGGGGACCGAAATTGTTTTGGTTATTCCACAAGCAATGGCGCAAAAACCCTGAAACTGTTTTGATTCAAAAAACCTTCGATACTGGAGATAGAAGATGATTTTAAAACAGGATGATGTAAAGAAAAAACTGATCAGTATCGAAGAGCAGCTGAGAACATCAGGTATTGATTGTGTAGAACTTTTTTTCGGGTCTCAATGTAAAAATGTTGATCCTTTTGAGATTACTGAGAGACTGAAGGGAGATTTCGATCACAATATTGTGCTTGGGTGTGGAAGTAATGATTATCAGGCTTTGATCGGGATTGGGTTGAGCAAAAGTGATACGAACGCCATGGGTGAATTAGAAAAAGATGATGATATACTCGATGCTTTTGGTGAGTTTGAAAACAATTATGCAGGTATGCTTATGGATAACGAAGCCTTTACAGGTGCTTTTGGTATTCTTACTCAGTCCATTGCTCAGTACTCTGCTCAAAACGTATTTTATCCTAAAGCATGGTCATGCTCTGGTTATTTGTCATTAGAAGAAAACTGCAAAATATACCTTGGGTTTGCGATTCGCAAACTGATAGTTTTTTAGGAGGATAGTAAATATGAACTGTTTGTCTAATGCCAGACTGATTGTTTCTGAAATGTCTGGAATCTTTTCCACTACTGCAATCGAGTGTGGTGAAACGTTTTTTTCAACAGACTGTGAGTGTAGAGAAGAGTGGGTTACTGTTGAGCGTTTAAGTGCAAATTTCAGTAATGTACTTACTATGGGAAGCGCCAATAGTAAGTACCAATCTATACTAACGCTTGGTGTAAACCTAAGCGACATTGAAGACTTCGTGGGACAGATAGAAGATTCTGATGAAATTATAGATATCTTTGGTGAGTTCTCTAATGTGTACTGTGCTATGCTAAATGATAATAATGAGTTTAATTCACATTTTGGTGTTATGAATCAGTCTGTTCCTGTTCTCTATAATTCAGGAGTACCTTTTCTACCCTTTATTGCCGGTATTGAAGGAAAGCTCTGTTCACAAAAAAGTTGGATATCGATTGGGTACGCAATACAGAAAATTGATTAAACGTCTAAGTGTAAATAAAAGGAGATATCATGTCTGAAAAAACAGTTGTTATTGTCGATGATTCTAAGTTTTTATTGAAACAAATAGTAAATTTTTTTGAAAGCAAATTGGAATTTAAAGTACTTGCTTCTGGGTGTGATGGTAATGAAGCTGTTGATCTATACAAAAAACACAAACCAGATCTTATCACTCTGGATATTACCATGCCGAATAAAGATGGGTTTGAAGCAATGAAAGAAATTCTTCAGGAAAATGCTGAAGCAAATATACTTATGATTTCTGCTGTGCGGGGAAACGCAATGCTTGAATGTATGAACGCGGGTGCTAAGGGATACATCGAAAAGCCATTGAAATTCAATAATCAGGAGTTTGTACAAGATTTTATCGATACCGTAAATGAAATCTTTGAAGATTGAGCTGTAACCTGATATCTCTTTGTACGCATGTTGAAACACACCGCCTTTGCTAAAAGGCGGTTTAACAACATCCCGCCTTGGGGTGTTGTTTTTTTTAACCCAGTATATATACATTGTAAATAACACCGATAATTATTGAATTGCTCAATTTCATCAAATCTCTACTTAAATTTCCTATATTATATTTACTTGTCCTAATCGCAAAAATGAATCATTCTGGTGTGATGATACACGCGATACAGCTATTTCATTGCGATTTAGTTGGAGTATGTTGTTGTACAGAGTATTTATGTCCCTTGGTTTGTTGGTTTCGGGAATGTCATTAGATAGTGTTTTGGGTTTTGGGAAACTTTGGAACGGTAAAGCTTTGCCAGGCAGAAAAAGAGCAACAATAATCGTTAGCAGCAGGTAGTTTTAGAATACTTAAAACTTACTTTTGACGATAGCAAGAAGCATAACGATTGTAATTTTCCAGCAAGTTTGATAAAAAAAAGGGGTGAAATAATCACATTTCACCCCTCAAATTAAAAGTAAAAATAGCTCATTAGCTATACTTTTCTATTTCTTTTTTTTAGATTCGGTTATGACAATAACTATTCCCGCTGCAAGGAAAACACCCAAGATCAGAAACATAAAGCCAAATTGCGCTGAATCTTCATCTTGCACCCTCTGCTGCGCACCAGCTCCATCAGGGCCATAAACAGACTCATAAAGCCGCTGTGCTTCATCCTGAGAAATACCTAAGGCTTCATTGACTGCTTTATCAAGATCTGATATTTCTTGCAAGAAGTCCTCTTCATTGAAATCCCCAAATACTCCCTGTACCAGTCTCCAAATGTTTTCAAGACCACTGTTAAGTGCGATTTCAACATCACCCCATTCAGGTGTATTTGGATATGAGCGTCCCACTTTTACGTTTTCCAGCAGTGTACGGTAATGATCACTATTCCTTACATAATGTTTCTGAGTGGTGGAAGCACGGCCGCTAATAGTACCGATATCACTGCAATATCTTGCCACTATAGTATCACGCAGAAGAAATTGCATCAGTTGTTGTGCTTCTTCAGGGTTTTCTGAAAACGAGGTGACTGAAAGGTTACTGCCACCCAGAAAAGAGTACTGCCCCTGAGGGCCTTCAGGCATTACCATAGGAAGGACACCATCCTGATCAAGCTGTGAGAGGTCTGAATCATCGTGTTCCTGAAGAAAAATAAAGCTGGTCCACACTGACAGAAACGCTCTTGACTCAGAAAGCTTTGATTCAACTGCAATCATGTTACTTTGAAGATCATCGGGGTCAACCAGGCCTTCAAGGGCAAAAGAGATATACTTACGAATACCCTCAACCGTAGCGGGATTTCTGATATTAGAGAAAAACTGATTTCCCTTAGCCTCGATAAAAGATCCTCCGGCAGACCAAATCCAGGGAGCAAAATTGTGTACCACATTCCAATCGCCGATCCCGGAGTGACTTATTGGCCAGACACGATTACCCGAGCGGGTTACACCTGCTTCCTTAAATTCAACGAGAGATTCTTTAAGTGACTCCCAGGTCGAAAACTGATCGGCACTAAAACCCTGTTCGTCAAAATATTTTCTGTTAGCAAGCAAAGGTCTTGTATCCAGAAACCAGGGTAAGGCCACCGATTCATCCCGGGCGTAACGGTGAGTCGTTGACCATGCGGTCTGCTGAAACGATTCTCTGCCACCAAAATCATCCAGCTTGTCTTTTAAATCCAAAAGTGCGCCTGCTCGGGCAAAGTGGGGAACCCAGGTGGTACCAAGCTGTACAACATCGGGCCCTTCCTTATTTTCAGCCATTTCCACCAGCCTGGACCAGGCTACTCCCCAGTCGAGTATATCAACCTCAACTTTCAGATGTGGGTTCTCCTGCTCGAATATATCGAGATAGCGACCTATTGTCCTCTCCGGGTAGGTGCCATTGGGCATAAGCCAGAGTCTGAGGGTTTGGCCCTGAACAGAATGTGCCGTAAATAATAAGAGAAACACGAACAGGGTAATGCTTAAATATTTACTCCTCATACTTCCTCCTCCGATGAAAAAAGTGCGATTAAAAAAATCAAACTGTCGTATCTTCCTGCCATAAAATCATACCATTGGTTTTAATACCGGTCAAATATTTTCGCCAAATTAGCATACCATGTCTATGATGGTATGCTGAGCAATAGTTTGGTATAGACAGGATTTATAGAAAGGTGTATAATTAATGATCATTGAATATTTGTGTAATTAAAAAGGCAGGTGTATGAAAAAGCGAGGCAATTTCTTTTCAAGTATTCATTTTAAATGGTTGTTTTTAGTTACCGGGCTCATCTTCCTATCTGTTATCTTATCCGGTTTAGTACTGCTAAGGCAGACCAGGAGAGTGGTATATGAAAATATCTATTCTTCAACACAGAATACTGCAAACATGGCAGCAATGCAGATTCGTCAGGAAGTAAGGGGAGTCTATACAGATCTTCAGCTTCTGGCAACAACCCCCGCATTTTTAAGTTTTGAGAGGGATGGAATCTCAAATGCTTTAAAAAATCAACTGATGCAAAATATTTTCATGCCTGATGAGCATATATCGGTCATAACTTCAGACAATATGGAAATAGCTAACAATCAGATGACCGGTCAGCTAAGGGACCGAAGCGGTGAAAACCTTTTTCCAGGCTCCAATCTGGCTTCACAGCCCTACTACTCAAAAGAGGTAAAGTGGAATAACCGAATGCCTTACTGGACTATAGGAGCTTTTATAAACGGATGGGAAGAGAGAGGGTATGTGTTAGCCGATATATCGCTGCGTAGGTTTTGGGATATAATCGAACCGCTTAGAGTCAGCGCGTCGGGGCATGCTTATATTGTATTCAGTAATGGTGAGCTGCTGGCCCATCCTGACAGAAGAAGCGTAACTTCACAAAGTGATTTTTCTAATGAAATTCCGGTAAAAGAGATGTTTGAACAGGGCAGTGGCAATATTGAATTCGAAGATGAGCAGGGCAATGAATATCTTGCATCATTTCACTATATCTCCGAACTGGGATTTGGTGTTGTGGTTCAGGTTCCTGCTGCGGATTTTCGCGCACAGCTTATTAATGCAATACGTTATACCGCTATGGCAATATTGCTTATTCTCATAATCGCTTCAACTGTATCGGTGATTACAACCCGCAGAATGGTTACCCCCATCAAAGATCTGACAAAGAGAAGTCTTGTTATCGCTCAGGGAGATCTAAACACACCGCTGCCACCTTCAGCCTCCAAGGATGAAATTGGTGTTTTGGCTAAAAACTTTGAGTCCATGAGAGCCAATCTCAAGCAATATACCGATAATCTCCAGGAAATGGTAGACGAGAAAGTAAAACAGAATCAGGAAATTTTAAGCAACATCGAAAACGGTTTGTTTACGGTTAATTTTGATGGAACCCTAAATCCTGAATCCTCATCAGTAACCAAAGAGATGCTTGGATTAGAACAAACCCAAAACAGTACTATACAAGAGGCTTTTCAGTTTGATGATCAGCAGAATGAACACTTCTTGCAGTGGCTTAAACTCGTACAGTTTCGGCATAAATCACTGTCCTGGAAAAAAATTAAACGACTATGTCCTGTACAGGAATTTAATAGAACCGCTGATGGTGAAAGGAAAATTTATTCTGTTGATTATCAAAAGATGTTCGATTCAAAAGATAATATGAACAAAGTAATGATTATAATGCAGGATATTACTGAGCACCGAAAGATGCAAAAGGAGATTGAAGAGCAGCGTTTAATTCATGAAAATGAGGTGAACACTATTCTCTCGATTGCTAAAAATCCACCTGAAATAATTACCAACTTTATTGTGGAAACTGAAAAGAGGATATCGATAATAAATGAAGGCGTTGATAAATTAAATACCTATTTTCATAACCAAAGGGAAGCTCATTCAGTAGAAGATTCAAAGGAGATTACCGACACCATGCACAGTATGTTCCGTCACCTGCATACAATTAAGGGTGATGCGGGTAGTTACGGATTTGATCTTCTCTCTACCTGTGCACATGAATCAGAACAGGTGCTTGAGGAGCTCATCGAAGGGAAAAATGAGTGTCGAAGAACCGATTATTTTAATCGCTTGGAAAATGATGTAAAACGATTACGGGAGCGCCTTGATGATTCTGCCGCAATGATCAGAAAACTGACCACTAATAATGATTCAACAGTACGAATGAATTCGGTTAAACTGGATCGCATACGGTATCTGGTGAATAAACTGAGAACCAAGGAAGATGCTCTTTTGCGTGAACAGCTCTATGCTGAAATAGCAACCATTGATCATCAGCCACTATCACTTATGGCACGAAAGTACAACAACATAATCGAAAGGCTTAACAAAAAACTCAATAAATCTGTACTGTTTAAAACATTGCCCCATGATGCGGAAGTGCCTCCCAATCTACTGAACAAAATTGATGAAGCGCTTACTCATCTTATAAGAAACTCTATGGATCATGGTATTGAATCTGGGGAAAACAGAAGCGAAGAGAAGGGTGAGCCTGTTATTGAGCTGGAATTTTTCAGAGATAACGGAAACGCAGTAATCAAGCTCAGGGATAATGGGGTTGGTATTGACCCTGAAAAGATTGCTCAAAAAGCATTGCAGCAGAAAGTCATCACTCAGCAGGAGTGTGAAGCCATGTCTTCTAAACAGAAACTGCTTCTTATTTGCCAGGATGGTCTTTCCAGCAGAGAAACCGTTTCTGAAGTCTCTGGTCGGGGAGTGGGAATGGCTGCTGTGCTTGCAAACCTTGAAGAAATAGGTGGTGAAATCGATATAGAAAGTGTGCCTGGACAGGGTACCGGTTTTACGATTACCTTTCCTTCCAAAATGTAATCTAACAGCTTAAAAGTAGTATACAGGCTGGTAGTCAGAGGGTTTTTCTGGTTATCAGCTTTTTTTATATCCCGATAATTACAAGGCATAGACGCCTGCACAGGTTGTACTATGCAGTGTGCAACAATACATATATCAACCGGTTACAGGTGGTGGTTGTGGGTTTGTGATACATTTTGCAAACACCGGAAACTGATTGAGTTTACCACGAAAGAAAAAAACTACACTATAATATTGGCACTACTTATTTTAAAGCAACTTTTTTATTACCCAAATTACATTTAATACAAAATTCAATTTTCACGAAAGGTGGAGTACCTCATGATCGTAAAAAAGGCACTATTCAGCACTCTATTTGTAGCACTCTTCATTCTCAGTGGCTGCTCAAACCCCTCCTCATCAGACAGCAACCGAAATGGTATTGTAGGTGAATGGGAAGCGGTAGAAATGCAAACCGGTTCATCATCGTCTGATTTAGCTGATGTCCCTGTTACAGGTTTTACCATAGAACTTTTCAGTAACGGTGAGTTTGAATTCAGTGATGGTACAAGTGGAACGTACAGTAACGGAACTATGAATATATCACAAGCCGGTGTCGAAATTCCCTACGCAGAGTATGAGCTTGACGGCGATCAGCTGATTGTGACAGTCGGTCAGGAAGGAACGGCTATAACCGTGTATGTGATGGAAAAAGTCGGTGGCAACGGTGGTGATGTTAATCTTTCACAACTTGAAGGTACTTGGGAAGCAGTGAAAGCTGTATACACTGAGAATGGATATACTGAAGAATATGAGTTTGAGCCAGGAGAGATCACAGTAACATTTCAGGGAGGTAATTTTACTATAGTAGAGATTGATCCTTATTATGGAGACGAATATACAGAAACAGTTAGTTATACTGTTTCAGGGAACAATTTGATTATTGAGGGAGAAAGCCAGCAGATTGTTGAGTTAACCAGCTCTACCCTTATATTAAGAGGTCCCTATGAAGGAGAAACCGAAGTAACCACATTCAGAAAGATTTAAAACAATTTT